>CALPPA020000169.1 GCA_943325355.2 Klebsiella pneumoniae
ATGGCTTCACTAATAGCGTGCTGATCCACTTTAAGAGTTTTGTCTTTGAATCGTAAAGAAAATCGTGTGTCATTTGTGCCAATTGGTAAATTCACTTCATATTTTGTGCTTCGAATATTATGATAAGTATCTGTAAGATTATCATAAATGAATATGAGTTGTTCTGGATTGAAGTTTTCTAGCGCATCAACAGTAAAACTTATAATGCCTTCCACTACTGTTTTTACGCCAATAGGGTAGCTAGCATTTAAATCAAAAAATCCTTCGCCTTGAATCACTAATTGGTTTTCGCCACTCAAGAAATACATATCATTTGGAAAATCATCTAAAATGTAACTATCATAACCATAATCCATTTTGCTAGTTGCTTTTTCATTCATAAATCCTAATAATAATTGGCGATGGTAGTCATTTTTTGCATTGAAACCTAAACGAATTCTTTTAAGTGTATCTTTTGCAATTGGAACATTATTATTGTGATTTGCTATAGTATTTGTTTTATTATTTGCTATGGTTTTGAACACTATGTTTGAATAAGAGGTTTCATCTTCTTTATAAAAAGCTCTTTGATTATTATTGAAAATAACAGTTCCGCCAAAATCCATTTTTCCAGTTACAAAAAACCCTTGTCCAACAGGAATATATTGTTTTGGTGCCCCTTTTGAGGGTGTTCCTAATCCGCTTATAAAATCTACATCTACAGCATTAGGAATCGATCCTGCAGCAACACCGCCTACTAAATTTAGGGTGGCATATCCACCTTGATACTCTCTTAAAACGTGTGTATTATTAGTTGTGTAATGTTCCCAGAAATATAGTGTTCCATCGATTGAACTAGTGTTATCATTTATAAATGCAACTGCATCTAGTGCTGATGGATATGGATTTCCGGTTAATAGCAATTGCTCAGGTAAAACAGTATTTGAGTTGATTAAACCATTATTTGGTTTTCCTACAAAAGTATAATTTTGTGTTGTTTCGGTTAAACTTACTTTATTTGTAGTTTTCTGTGCCATTCTGCTTGGACTAGGTGGAGGAATATCAATTCCTTTCATTGTAAATCCTTGTCCCACTCGAATTGGAGTTGTTTCTAGTATTTTCTTCCAGTTCGCATAAGCATTAACATAATTATCAAAGGTGTATAACCAATATCTTGCTATGCTTATTGGTGAAGTGGCTGCTCCATCATATCCAGCTATCCAATTTATATTTTGTGGTGTTGATGTAGTCCCATCTTTTAGCATTGCTGCAACGGTATAATCTGTATTGTTAGCAATCGTGTTAATTGGACTTACAGGCGAACACCAATAGTTGTAGTTGTATAAATTAGATTGGCCTTGTTGGTCTCTTTCGATAGCTCCAGCACTAGTCACATCTAAGTCACTTTCTATGGTTTGTACCAATTGTGATTTGCCCACTAAGTCTATTTTCCCGTCTAATTTTAGATACCAATCATTTTGAATTTTGGTATCATTATTCATTATAATATTTATTCCTGGGTCAACGAACATTGCTAAATCAGTAGAATTTGAAGTCTCGGTGATGTTGTGTTTCACTTTTACAATTGAATAGTCAATTTCTGTTAGGTCTAGACCTCTAATATCTTTCGTAATATTATTAACAGCTGTGGCGAAATCTCCAGTTCGCTCTGTAATGAAAGGCATAGGAGCTTGTTGCACATAAATATTTTTGTGGTTATAGATTTTTGTTCCTGATAAATCTATAGCAGGAGTAGTCATATCATCGATTATATCGTCTTTGTAATTATCCATTCTATAATAGCGTAACAAATTCGAGAACGGAAGGGAAGAAGGCGTTGTTGCAATGTTTTTTGGAACTATTTCGCCCCTAATTTCGCCTCCAAAATCTTTTATTTCTTGGTACACCATTCTCTGCAATTGAGAAGCAGTTAAAGCAGAATTGAAGACACGTACTTCATCAATTTTTCCATTAAAAAATTTATTGCTCGCTATTGGATTTCTACCAAGGGTTAATAGCGATGCATCAGCCGCAATTGCTCCTGAAGCCGCTTGAGAAATCACCAAATTTCCATTTAAATATAATTTTAAATTGCTTCCGTCATAGGTTGCGCCTACATTGTACCATTGCGAAACATTTAAAACAGTATTGCAAGTAATAGTTGTTCCATTGACAACCGCTTCTAATTTCTTCGCGCTGGTTATCCTTATTTGAAATTTGTCCTGACCTACAATAACTCCTTCAGATGAAAATGTAGGATTCAAATCGATCCAAGCCATAAGCGAAGCATTGGATAAACCACCAAGAATTGATGTGCATTGACCGTAATCATTTCGACCATCAAAATCAAGGAATAGTTTAGTTCGCATATCTCTTGGGGAACCAAAATAGCTGGGTGAGAATGCAGTGTCAAAAATATCTATAATACCATCTTTGTCAACATCAGTTAACCCATCTATAATCCCGTCATTGTTGGTGTCTAACGTTTTGTAATCATATATTAAAAGTGTGTTTGCAATATCGAATGAAGTTCCATTTGACATCACATCTAAATAATCAGGTATGCCATCATTGTCTGTGTCTTTCAAATAGGTAGTAGCTGGATTTGCATTTGCAATACCTTGGTTTAAATTACCGTATTGACTGTTAAATGTTATTCCCACTCCATAATCATAAGCGTCTAATATTCCGTCGCCAAATCCTTCGATAATTGTGTCTCCGTTCGTGTCTTTGCTTCTAAAATTTTCAGATTCTGGCCCGTCTCCTCGTCCGTCTCCTGTGATATCGCCATCTCCATTTACAAATCCTGCTACAGCATTTGTATTTCCAGCTCCAGACTCATCCACATCAAAAAGGCTATCATTGTCGCTATCTAAATCAATGTAATTTGGGATACCGTCACCGTCAGAATCTAATGCTGGTAACGCTGCAACAGATTCTGCACCATCGTGAAGACCGTTGATATTTGAATCAGCCCAAGCTACATCAATTTTTCCTCGTGCATTACTAATACTTCCTAATCCAGCTTCAATAACATCTTCGATACCATCATTATCAGCGTCTAAATCGAATAAATCTGCAATACCATCGGAGTCTAAATCACATAATTTTTGTGTAATTAAAATATCATCTAATGCTAAGTCATTTCCTAATCCACCAGTTTCATTATTTATGAAAATTACTTTAAAAGTACTTACTGAGAAAGTTAAATTAGAAGTAAATTGGTACCAATCTCCAGATAGATTTCCATTAGTAGTTGGGGCTATGGCACCAGTACTTATGGTTTGTAAAACGTTGTCATTAATATCTCTAAATTCTACTCTAATATTTGGTCTTAACCTTGTTCCAATACTTGGTGCATCAGTTCTATCTATATTGAGAACCCAGAAACTATAAGTAATAGGAATATTAGGCAATGCTCCAGAAATTAATGCTGTATAGAAAATTCCAGGCGTATATGAAGCGTTGAATATTGCCATTCTACCACCAACATTTCCTGTATGGTCAACCCCTTTATACCAAAATTGATCTGCCCAAGATGAAACTTGTGCACTTGGTCCTACTGTATATTTACCATCATTTAAGTCAAGACTTAAGCCGCTACCTTCAACATTTGTAGGCGTAATAGCATCTTGGTAACCATAAGTAGTTGTGGCTGCATAAGTGGTATTGATAGTTGTTCTAACTCCTGTTCCAAAGGTTTCATATAGGAATTTATAATCAACTTTGGTTCCATTAGAATTGATGCAATTTACCTCCTCAGTTATATCACGAATACCATCGTTATCATCATCAATATCCACGTTATCATAAACTACATCGCTATCACTATCAAAAAAAGTTTGTATTCCAGTTCCCTGAATAGAAAAAGTATAGGGAGCTTCATTAGGATCATTATTTGCAATGGTAATTGTTGCCGTTTTTAGTCCTAAACTACTTGGGTTAAATTGTATAGAAAAAGTAGTCTCCCCTAAACTCACAATTGGTGTTGTGGGAATAGCGGTTGCTACAAAATCAGTACTTCCTGCTATAGAAACAAGTGGAGCTCCAGATAAAATTAAATTACTACCACCATAATTTCGTATTGTGAAAACTTTTATTTGCGGGTTTGTTATTATTTGATTTGATCCAAAATCTGTCCAATCATTGATGCTAGGAGTTATATCATCGTTTGCAATTGAAATTAAACTCCCTTGAATATCAATTTCTGGAGTTGCAACTGAAGTAAAAGAATTTCCTTGAATGGCAAAATTGTATGGATTTTCAGTGGCATCATTATTAACAATTGAAATTGCTGCAGTCCTTATTCCAACTGCTGTTGGAAGAAATCGAACGACGAAAGTTGTAGCACTTCCTCCGGCAACAGTCGCACTAGGAGCTGTAGTAACAGTAAATTCAGCAGCATTTGTTCCAGAAAAACTAATTGCACCAACGGTTAAAGTTGTAGTCCCTGTGTTTTTAATTGTATAGGTTTTGGTAATTGGTGTGCTAACAAAAGTATCTCCTAGAATAGTCCAATTATTTGTAGAAGTTATTGTAGCATTATCTGGAATAACCGTTGCATTTCCTTCAATTTGAATTTCTTGGGCAACTCCTAAATCGAGTCCAGTTCCTCTAATAGAAAAATTATAAGGATTTTCATTGTTGTCATTATTAGCGAAAGACAATGTTGCAGTTTTTATACCTGATGATGAAGGAAAAAACCGAACTGTAAATGTTGTTGAGCTACCAGCCGCCAATGTTGCACTTGGTAATCCAATAACAGTAAAATCGGTTGGATTTGCTCCTGAAAAAGTTATTGTTCCTATGGTTAGAGGTAAGTTTCCTGTATTTTGAATGGTATAAGTTACATTATTTGCAGACCCAATATAAGTACTCCCAAGATCTGTATTGTCTGCTGTAGAAGGAGAAACGTCACCATCAACGATTGAAACAGCATTACCTTGAACGTTTATTTCTGGAGAATCGTATGTAATAATAATTTGCCCTGCCGCACCAT
>CALPPA020000170.1 GCA_943325355.2 Klebsiella pneumoniae
AAGTCAAACATTTCTTGATGTCAAGTAATCTTTTGAGTTTTTTTTTGAAATACTTCGAATAATTCCTTCCAATCAAATGGGGTGTCAAATTGAGGCAAACCTTTATAATTTTGAATTTCAGTTAGATTTTCTATCCTGAAATCATCTTGTTTAGCAAAAGGAACCAATCCTTCTTTTTTTAGTTTTTCGGCTAAATATTCTTGTTCATATTGTCCGGGTGTTGGAATGAAAAATGCTTTTTTACCTAGTTTAGATAAGTCCATTATGGTTGTATATCCTGATCGACAAAGCACCATTTCGCTTTCGTTGAATGTTTGTTCGAGTTGGCGACTATTCATAAAGTTATAGTAAGTAACATTTTCTATTTGCTCCTTTTTTTGGTCTTTCTCAATAATTCCTTTTACAAAAACAACCTTTCCATTATAATTCAGCATTTCTTTTTTTAATTTTTCTTCCAAAAATCCGCGTTGAGGTTCTGGCCCAGAAAGAATAACCATCAAATCATATATTTTTGGAGTTTCCTTTTTATGCATTCGGCTCAAAGGGCCAATGTGTTTTATCTTGAAACCAGCCTTTTTTATATGGCCTAATTTACCAGTTAAATTTGGGGTTCCTTCGACGTCTGGAACCCAACATTCAACATATTTTTTAATGATGTGTTGGTGTAGTTTGCTGGTAATCCAGGTGGTGCTTCCAGTCATCACATTCAATTGATGCGTTATAAAAACCGATGGAACTTTTTGGCTAAAAACCCCCAATCTATTGTCCGAAATAATACCATCGATGTCGTATTTCTTGATCCATTTCTTGATGGTTTGCTTTTCTTCTAAAACGGCTTCAATCATTTGAGGACAATTCTGCAATAGTTTCCATTTAAAATTTTTGCCATTCTTGGCATATTCAATTTGGTACGAAGGCAATTGAAGTGTTTGTAAATATGGAAATTCTTTTCGTAATAACTCTAGCGCAATTCCATCAGAAGCTATAATTGGAATATAATTATTTTCCTGCAACGCTTTTATAATTGGAATACAACGGGTTGCGTGTCCCAAACCCCAATTAAGTGGCGCGATTAAAATAGTTTTACTGGTAGAATTAATATTCATTGTTTATTTCGAAAGTTACATAATCAGCGAGTTGGATATCTGTATTTAATATTAACAAACTATTAAATCAGTGTAAAAAAAACCGTCCAAAATTTTATTTCTGGACAGTTTAATTAATTTATCAAGAACTTTTTAGTCTTGAATGTACGTTTTATTTCCGTTTTTGTTAATGTAATATTTTCCACCTCTTGAACCGGTATACACTTTTTTGCCTTTGTATTCGCCAGTAACTTTATCCGCTTTTTTAGGCGCTTTTTCGTTGGATTCTTTTAGCGATGGCTCTTTCTTTTTCGTTGAATTACCTTTCGAGTATTTTTCGTCTTTTATTTTAGCATCAACTTTTTTTGCTTCTGATTTATTTGTTTCTTTTGCTGAAGCTGATTTAGACGAGGCCTGTTTCTTTGTTGATTTTACAGATACATCTTTGTCGTAATCGTAACCTGATTTCTTCTTGGTTGTTTCTTTTTTAGCTGTTTCTTTTGTTTTAGTTGATTTAGACGAAGCTTCTTTTTTTGTAGATTTTACAGGTACATCTTTGTCATAATCATAACCTGATTTCTTTTTCGTTGTTTCCTTTTTAGCAGGCTCTTTTTTTGACTTAGTATCTTGCGCATAAAAAGTTCCCGAAATAATAAAAAGTAAACAAAATAAAATTAATTTTTTCATAATAAGCTGATTTTTAGGCTGGAGTGTTAAAACTAATAAATTAATTAGTACAAATGAATTTTCATTAAAAATTTTTTAGAAATACGCCCTCAATTCAACACTGCCAGTATGAATGGTTTGGCTTGTTTCACTTTTCCTGCCTTGGTAATTTAAGTTTATATCTAGAAAATTGGTCAGGTTTTTTTGTACTAGCAATCGCCAAGTCAGGTTTTGTCCAGTTTGCAGTCCTTCGAGCATTTGAAATCCAACCGAGGAGAATTCATTTCCTACATACTTATTTTGATAAAAAGAGATTTCACCATTCATCGTCAATTTGTTCTGACCCGCATAAGTAAACGAAGTTCCAAACCTGTTTTGTAGCAGTGTTTCCAAGTTTCCAATTTGGTTTTCCTTGTTTTGCAATTCATAAAACAAATCCCAACTCGTGCTTTTCGTAAATAAATAACTGATTTTTGGAGCTAATTGATAACCTTTCAAATTATAATTCCTTTCTGGGAAATTTTCTGATGCTATAGAGGTATGAATCGTTTTAGCAAATAGACCGAACAACCAACTTTTGCGGTACAAATGATTGTATTGTAGTTGGTTAGAATTATTTTTTGCTTCTTGTGAACCAACTGATAGTAGATTTATAGTCTCATTTATGATATAGGAATACGTAACGGAATGATTTTGCTTACCCCGATTAAAGAACAAACTATTCCTGAAACTCGAGTTCAATCCCAATACATTTTCTTCTGATTTGCTAAATGGATTCAAGTCGAAATTATCGCCTTTATTCTCTATTTTTCTATCTATCAGGTAAGAGGTTTGGTTATAAAAATAGGAAAGCATTTTTTTGAATCCAGTGGAGTTTTGCCATTGATTGGGGTTCAAAATAATGGATTGAGAGAATTTATTCTGATGGGTTTTGATGTAAATCCGGTTGGGCAAATAGATTCTAATATACTTCGCTTGATCTACAAAAGGGGCGACTTCAAATTCTTCTAGTTCTTGAATTTCATTGCCGTTGTAGTCATTCCAGGTGTAAACTCCTTGCCCGACGGGCACTTCAAGATAAGTGAATTCCTGTTGTGGAATAGAGCCAGAATTGGTTTCAAAAACAGTTGATGATTGAATTAATTGATTAAAAAAACGGTCATTGTAAACCATTCTGGAATTCAACGAAGGTTCATTTTTTTTGGATGCATCCACAAAATCCAAAACCCTATAATTTGCAAACAAAGTTAAATCACTCTTTTTAGTTTGAATCAGTTTTGAGCGTAAGGCAAAGGTTTGGGAGTTGTTTACACGCTGAATAATTCCGTTTTGCAAACTATCATTTGTTCTTTTAAAAAAACCTAATTCCACAAAAACTTTTGTACTGTCACCTCTTCCGGCAAAGAAACCATATTCTAAAAACTGTTGACTCAAAGCTGAAAATTGGTTGGTCACTTTATTTTTTTCCTGATTGTCTTCTAATCTTAAGCTCGTTCCAATCCAGTTTTTCTTGAAATTATATTTAACTTGAGATTGATTTCTTATAAATTTTGATGTTGCACTTGTAGCATCACTTTTCAAGTAGCTTCCCTTGCTTTGAATGGTCCAATCCTTCAAATTAAATAAAGCATTCAAGATATGGCGATTGCCTGAAAAACTATCCGAATAATCTAATTTTTCATACTGGTAAACTAAATTTCCCATTTCTGGTAAAACAAAATTCAATCCTGAAACCAAATAACTTTGATTACCAATAGTAATTGTTTCTAGATTCCAATCTCGGCCAAATTCAATGTTGTACAAGCGTTCTACAGAGCTGAAAGTTTTAGCCACATATTGATAATTAGCAAATGCATCAACGTTCCATTTCTTAGAAAACAAGCGTTGTCGGGCATTTATTTTGGTGGCTAAACCTTGGTTATTGGAATCATCTATAGATGAAAATAAATTTTTGTCATTGTTGCTCAAACCAATTTCAAAATCTACAGCAGACTTTTCTGTTGGGTTGTATTTTCCTAAAAAAGTGGCGACTTGAATTTTTATCGGCGCAATTAATTGAATGATGGGTTCATAATTTCCTTGAGGAATAGCGTTTACGGGTTCGATATATTCATAAATTCTGCCTATCGCTGCACTATTTTTCAGGTTATAATTTCCTTTATTGGGGGCAACTTGACTAAATCTTACATTGAACAAAACATCCTGAGGATTATTCGAATATTCGAATACTTCAACGGCATTTACCACTATTTTTTTATACAAAATTTTATTGTCAGAATAGGAATCTATATATGCTGATGGCGCAACCATTAAATCACTATTGTCTCCAGCATCGGCTAGAATTTGAGCTTGTTCCGTTGAAAGACTTTGTTGTAGAGGTTGATTTTTCAAATCATTTTCTGAATACAAATAACCGCCAAAACTCCATTTTTTGTTTTCGTGTGTTCCACCAGCATAAGTGACTAATCGTGTAAAATTTTGATTTGAATATTGATATTCTATGGCGATCCTCATTTCGGAAGTTATCGTAAAAAGTGGAGTAAACAGAATTTCACCAGCATTATAATCTATAGTATAATCGTTGTTTTCTCCACGTTTTAAAAGAATTCCGTTCACAAAAACTCGCTCAGAACCTGAAATTACAAGCACATACAATTCCCCATTCTGTCCTATTAATTTATAAGGTCCTTGATTTCCTTCCTGCCCTATAAAATCACTTCTGGCATATTGTCCTCTAACTAAAGCTGCCGACGCAAATATATTTGTTTTGTTTTCTTCTGTTCCAAAGTCAAAATTAGCAGCAATTCCTTGTGCCTTTTTGTTGAAATTTAGAAATTGAGTTTTGCGGTTTTCAAGAAAAACATCACCAGCTCGAATATTCCATTTGTCGCTAAAAAGCTCCATAAAAACATTGTCAAATTGATCCAGTTTTTGAGAATAACCTCCATCTTGCAGCGGAATGTTGTTGTCTTGTATAGAAGCCCGTAAACTTACTTTCTCGGATAGTTTTCCTGTGATTTGTAAATCTAAATTAGAGTTTAAAACTGTATTTTGATTATTGCCAATAGTAACGCCTCGAGTAATACTTCCCGAAGTGTTGAGTCCTTCAAATGGAGTGGTTTTTTTCTGTGGGTTAGTCTCAATTTGATATAAACTTTCAGATGAAGCTTCGTTAACAACAACGCGGCT
>CALPPA020000171.1 GCA_943325355.2 Klebsiella pneumoniae
AACATATAGTTTTATGAAAAATTTAGTTGGATTTTTATTTGTTTCATTATTTTTTATCTCTTGTCAGCAAAAGATAAAGCCCGAAGATTTAGTCAATATTAACGGTTATTGGGAAATTGAAAAAGTGGGTTTTGACAAAGGCGAAGACAAGCAATACGTAATGAACGAAAGTTATGATTATTTCGAAATTTGGAAGAATAACGATGGTTTCAGGAAGAAGGTAATGCCACAACTAGATGGCACTTTTATAGTAAATGACACTTATGAAAACATAAAAATACGATTTAAGGATGACCAAGTTTTTATGGATTATGTAACTCCGTATGCGAAATGGACTGAGGAATTAATTGCTGTTACAGAAGATAAATTAGTATTCAAAAACCAAGATGAAAAAGAGTATCATTACAAGAAAGCGCAAAAACTAAATATTCTGGGAGATGGCAAAAAGATTAAATAACCAAAGCACTGTTGGAGATGTTTTGAAACAAATTATCCAAGTCAACAAGTTGCAACCCGGAATGGACCAAATAGACGTGAAAGATGCGTGGAAAAATTTGATGGGAAATGGCGTGAATCATTATACCAAAAATGTGGTTTTGAAAGGAAGCACTTTGTATGTTGAACTTTCTTCGGCAGTTTTGAGAGAAGAATTAAGCCACGGAAAATCAAAAATTGTGGCAATGATCAACGAAGAACTGAATCGTGATGTGGTTAAGGAAGTTGTTTTGAGGTGATGATTTTGGATTGTAGATTAAAGATTTCAGATTTTTGTGATTATAAATAAAAGAATCCAGTTTCTCCCGAAGCGTCGGGATGAAACTGGATTTTCTATTTTTTTGGTTTTCAGTTTTATATTGTTACTGATCACTGCGACTGAACACTGAATACTAGAACTGCTCTCTTCCTGCAAAATGGAAAGCACCTTCGATAGCTGCATTTTCATCACTGTCAGAACCGTGAACTGCGTTTTCGCCAATTGAAGTTGCGTAAGCTTTACGGATAGTTCCCTCGGCAGCTTCGGCTGGATTTGTAGCTCCAATCAAAGTTCTGAAATCTTCAACAGCATTGTCTTTTTCCAGGATGGCAGCAACAATTGGTCCTCTTGACATAAATTCTACTAATTCTCCATAGAAAGGTCTTGCAGCGTGAACTGCATAAAAAGCTTGAGCATCAGCCACTGTTAATTGGGTTAATTTCAATGAAACGATTTTGAAACCACCGTTTGTAATCATTGCCAATATATTTCCGATGTGTCCGTTTGCAACCGCATCCGGTTTAATCATTGTAAAAGTTCTATTTGTAGCCATTTTTGTTTTTTTATAAATTTTGTGCAAAAATAGTACTTTTTTACGAATTGATTTTATCAAATCATCAATTTATTAGTAATAATTTGAAATTCGCTATTTATGGTAGTAGTATTATATTGAAATTATTTTCTAGGGGTTTTAGTTGATTGAAAAGTTGAGTTATAAAAGTCTCGCCATTGTCAATATAAAACTCTGAAAAATTGGCTTGGCGTTCCTGCAAACTTTGATTGGGAAACAACTCATTTTGTAAATCAGTAATTCGCTCTACTTTTTCGAAATACTTGCGTTTTTGAGCTTTCAATAATCTTTTTTCAAGATTCTCCAATCCTTTTATTTGTTTGGACTCTTGCGCTTTTACCGCGCCAAGAAATGATTTGTCGGTTTTTTGAGCTAAAGAATGAAGATAATGAAACTGATTTTTTAAAAAATCTTTTTGAATTGATAAATCAATTGGGAAATCTGATAATTCGGATGTTTTTTGATTGACTAAATCCGCTTGTTTCAAAAACAAATCACTCCAAGACAATCCTAGTTTATCTGCTTTTGTAACTTGCTTTTCTGTGGCCAACAGTAATGAATTTCGAAGTAAAAGTATCGGAAAAGTAACATTTACGGCATCAAAAAAAGATTTTAGTTCCAGCCAATAGGCTATTTCTCCGCCACCACCAATGTAGCATAAATTAGGCAAAATCACTTCTTGATACAACGGACGCATAATCACGTTGGGGCTGAATTTTTCTGGGTGGTTTTCTAATAATTCTAAAATTTCACTTTCTGAAAATTCTATTTTAGTGTTATTGACTTTGTAAATTCCATCCCCATTGCTATCGCGATCTAAAATAATACGTTCCCTCAAATTATCCTCCATATAAAACAAATTGATCTCACGCGGATTGACCTGAATAGTATAGTGTTTTAGTTTATCGGCAGTTTCAAGAACTTTTTTGTGAGAAGTTTGTTGTGTTAATTCTTCCTTTATATAAGGAATGAAAGTTTTTTTTAAATTTTGGTCATCGGCATCAAGAATTACAAGTCCATATTCGCCAAAAAGGGCGTTGGCTAGAAATCGAGTCGAATCAGCCAGATTAGAATGGTTCAAATACGATTCCTGAAAAAGATTTTTGATGGCATCCGCATTTTTTCCTGAGCCTAATTCTTTAGCATAAACTTCAAAAAAATCTGTTAAACCTTCGGTTGATAATCGTCCAACGGGTCCGGAACTTTCTGTGTTCCAGCGGAACTTTAGACCCTTGAAATTGAAATAATTGATTTCTTCAAAATCGTGGTCTTCAGTGGCCATCCAATAGATGGGCACAAAATTTTGTGTCGGATATTTTGCTTTTAATTCCTTAGTTAAATTTATTGTCGAAATAATTTTGTACAAGAAATACAAAGGGCCAGAAAATAAATTTAGTTGATGACCAGTGGTAATGGTAAAAGTGTTGGAGTCGTTTAAAAGTTTAATATTGTTTAAAGTTATTTCAGAAGTGTTTATTTTAGCATATTGCTTTTCTAAAACTGAAACTAATAATTTTCTTTTGTCATTGCCATTGAAATTGTCATTGCCATTGAAATTGACCTTTTTTTCTCCAATTTGTTTTTCGAAATTTTCAAGACTAGGAAATCGATTGTAAAGGGACTGTAAATCAGATTTTTGCTCTAAATAATCCTTCATTAAGGGAGAGAAATATCCAGATTTTTGATAGCTAATACAGTCAGTTGGCATATTAAAATTTATTTTAGGCTAATTTAGTGAAAAAATATTGTAACTAAATATTTGTTACTTTCGAAAATTAACATCATTTTTATCGAAATATTATTATACAACTATGCAAGAAAATTCTAATCCTGATAAAGTGAATTCGTTGAAACACGTGCTTTTTGGCAGTTTAATTGGTACAACCATTGAGTTTTTTGATTTCTATATTTATGCCAATGCCGCTGTTTTGGTTTTTCCACAATTGTTTTTTCCGGGATCGGATTCCACTATTTCTACAATAGAATCTCTGGCGACTTTTTCTATTGCTTTTTTTGCGCGTCCAATTGGTTCCGTTGTTTTTGGGCATTATGGTGATAAAATTGGCCGAAAAACCACCTTGGTCGTTGCTTTGTTGACAATGGGAATTTCGACCGTTGCTATAGGGTTTTTGCCAACGTATGATAGTATTGGCATTGTAGCTCCATTATTATTAATGCTTTTCAGATTTGGTCAGGGATTGGGACTTGGAGGCGAATGGGGTGGAGCTGTATTATTGGCTATCGAAAATGCTCCTCCAGGAAAACGTGCCTGGTACGGTATGTTTCCACAATTGGGAGCGCCAATTGGTTTATTGCTTTCCGGCGGAACTTTCCTTTTGTTGAGCGACTTGCTTACCGAAGAACAATTTTTTGATTATGGCTGGAGAATTCCTTTTATTGCTAGTTCTTTGTTGGTAGTTGTTGGGTTTTACATTCGATTGAAAATTAGCGAAACGCCTTCTTTTATTGCTTCTTTAGAAACCAAGAAACAGGTACAAATCCCTATGATGGTGTTGTTGAAGTCCTACAAAAACGAACTTGTTTTTGGAACTTTGGCTGCTGTTACCACTTTTGTCACTTTTTATTTTATGACTGTTTTTTCTTTGAGTTGGTCAACAACTGATTTAGGATATTCAAGACATGATTTGCTAATTATGCAGCTTTTTTCTGTTTTGTTTTTTGGAATATCGATACCTATTTCTGCTCTATTGGCGGATAGATTTGGTCGAAGATTCGTGCTGATTGTTATTTCTGTTGCCATTGCCTTTTTTGGATTGTTTTTTTCTTACTTTTTAATTTCTGAAAATGAGAGTTTACTTACGTTTTTTTTATGTTTAGGAATGACTTTGATGGGATTGACTTATGGGCCTTTGGGAACATTTCTTTCTGAACTATTTCCAACCGAAGTCCGTTATTCAGGAGCTTCGCTCACTTTTAATTTTGCAGGAATTATTGGGGCTGCTTTCGCTCCAATGATTGCCATTTGGATAGCCAAAAATTACGGAATTACCTATGTTGGTTTTTATTTATCGGCTGCTGCGGTTCTAACCTTTTTATCTCTTTTGATGATTAGAAAAAAGGAACATCAATTTTAATTTTTAAATTTATTTACTTTTATTTGTTTATTAAAAAAGTATTTAGACATTTGTCTAAATATATAATTAATTATGAATTCCATTTTCAAAGCATTGAATGACGAAACAAGAAGAGAGATTTTGGAACTTTTGAAAGTTAAAGATCTATCTGCTGGTGAAATAGCGGATTATTTCAACATTTCGAAACCTAGTATTTCTCATCATTTGGATATTTTGAAACGTGCCGATTTAATTTCTTCCGAAAAAAAAGGGCAATTTGTTATTTACTCTTTAAATCCCACAATTATGGAAGACGTTTTGCAATGGATTTTAACTATTAAAAAATAAAATGATGAATAAAGATTTAAAAAAAGAACTTCCAATTATTGGATTTGTGTTGTTGCCTTTTATTTATTTGGCTTATTTGTGGAATAGTTTACCCGAAAAAGTTCCAATGCATTGGAATTATAAAGGGGAAATTGACGATTGGGGAACAAAATATTCTTTACTAGGCTTGATTTTTTTAT
>CALPPA020000172.1 GCA_943325355.2 Klebsiella pneumoniae
ATTGGCGACAAAATATTGGTAACAGGTCCAAGCACTGGTGCACAAGAAATGATTATCGAAGAAATGTATGTGAATGATGCCGTGGCAGAAAAAGCTGCAAAAGGAGACGATTGTACTTTCAAATTACCATTCCGCATCCGAATGTCCGACAAATTATACAAAATCGTGGAAGCCTAATGGTTATTATAACACTCCAAAGGGCAAAGTGCATTGGCTGCAATTACTGTGTGGAAATGGCGCCGGTTCAATTCCAAATGTCCAAAAAAGACGGGAAATCGGTGTTGATCAAAAGTGTGAATGCCAAAGGATTTTTTACTTTTAAATCACCAGACCATACTATTGTCGAGAAATGTGAATTGGCTGCCAAAGCCTGTCCCGTGAAAATTATTTCGGTGAAGGAAACATAGAATTTAATTCAATTTTACAATTAAATCAACTACTTTCAACTTAAATCCCAATGGTTTTTAGTATAAATTTATGATTTTTTGGCGTTTTCAACCCTTGCATCTTAAAACAAAAAAATACTATCTTTACCCATTAAACGTTTTAAGAACTTAAATTGCGTCCTTCGCAATACTACATATAAAATTATGGCATGTACAAGTTGTTCAACTTCTGATGGCGGAGCGCCAAAGGGTTGTAAAAATAATGGGACTTGCGGCACCGATAGCTGCAACAAATTAACGGTATTCGATTGGCTTTCAAATATGAGTTTGCCCAATGGCGAAGCTCCTTTTGACTGTGTCGAAGTACGATTCAAAAACGGTCGAAAAGAGTTTTATCGCAATTCAGAGAAACTAACTTTAAGTATGGGCGACATTGTCGCTACCGAAGCTTCTCCTGGGCACGACATAGGAATTGTGACTCTTACCGGTGAATTGGTTCGCATCCAAATGAAGAAAAAAGGCGTAAATCATACCAGCGCTGATGTTGCAAAAGTATACAGAAAAGCTTCACAAAGAGACATCGATATTTGGTCTACCGCCCGAGATAAAGAAGAACCTATGAAAGTTCGGGCGAGAGAGTTAGCCATTGCCCATAAACTCGAAATGAAAATTTCAGACATTGAATTTCAAGGAGATGGATCGAAAGCCACCTTTTATTATACGGCAAATGACCGAATCGATTTTAGACTTTTAATCAAAGATTTTGCAAAAGAGTTTAGTTCTAGAATCGAGATGAAACAAGTAGGTCTTCGCCAAGAAGCCGCTCGTTTAGGAGGAATTGGATCTTGCGGAAGAGAGCTGTGTTGTTCTACTTGGTTAACCGATTTTAGAAGCGTAAACACATCAGCAGCGCGTTACCAACAATTGTCCTTAAACCCACAAAAACTAGCTGGTCAATGCGGAAAATTAAAGTGTTGCCTGAATTATGAACTCGATACGTATATGGATGCCTTAAAAGGTTTTCCGAGTTTTGACACTAAACTAGTAACCGAAAAAGGAGATGCCATTTGTCAAAAACAGGACATTTTCAAAGGAATGATGTGGTTTGCTTACACCAATGATTTTGCCAATTGGCACATGCTGAAAATTGAGCAAGTCAATGAAATCATAGCCGAAAACAAACTCAAAAACAAGGTGGCTTCGCTTGAAGATTTTGCCATAGAAATTGTTCAAGAACCTGAAAAACACTTTAACAACGCTATGGGTCAAGAAAGTTTAACCCGTTTTGACCAACCAAAGAGAAAGAAAAAACCAAATAAAAAACGCAAACCGGACGGAGAAAATCTAATTGTTGCCAACAACAACAACAACAAGCCAAATAATAATTCAAAACCTAAAGCAACTGAAGTAATAAAACCTGCAGTTCCTAGAAAACCCATAATTATTACTAAAAATGAAAATAAAGAATAGTGCATTACTGCTTTTAGTTGTGATAGTCTTTTTTTCATGTGACAAAAAAAGGGTTTTTGACGAATATAAATCCGTAGGAAATGCATGGCATAAAGATAGTATTGTAACCTTCGATTTACCGGATTTAGATTCTACGAAACGGTATAATTTATTTGTAAATTTGAGAACAAACAACAACTATCCATTCAACAATCTTTTTTTAATTGTTTCGTTAGAATTACCAAATGGTTTTACAAAAGTGGACACGCTTGAATACCAAATGGCAAATCCAGATGGAACCCTTTTAGGGGATGGTTTTTCAGACATCAAGGAAAGTAAACTTTATTATAAAGAAAAAGTGAAATTTAGAGGAAAATACAAAGTTCACATCAAACAAGCGGTTCGAGAAAACGGAAAAGTTCCCGGAGTAAATACTTTAGAAGGAATTACCGAAGTAGGATTTAGAATAGAAAAATAGATTAAGAAAGTATTATGGCGGCTCAAAAAAACAATATTCATACAAAAGATAGCGAAAAAGACATCAGATACTATAAAAAGAAATTTTGGAAAATTTTCTTTTATACAATGGGCGGTATTATGGTGTTTTTCTTATTTGCCTCTTGGGGACTTTTTGGTTCTATGCCTTCATTCGAAGATTTAGAAAATCCAGACTCTAATTTAGCAACAGAAATTATCTCTGCCGATGGAGTGATTTTGGGAAAATATTTCGAAAAAAACAGGTCTCAATTAAAATATTCTGACCTCCCAAAAAATCTTGTACAAGCGTTAGTGGCTACTGAAGACGAGCGTTTTTACGAACATTCAGGAATTGACGGAAGAGGAACTTTGAGAGCAATCGCCAGTTTAGGAACAAGTGGAGGAGCCAGTACTTTGACACAACAATTGGCCAAACAATTATTCCATGGTGAAGGTTCTAAGTTTTTACCTTTTAGAATCGTTCAAAAAATCAAAGAATGGATTATCGCTATTAGATTAGAAAGACAATATACTAAAAACGAAATCATCGCTATGTACTGCAATGTTTATGATTTCGGAAATAATTCCGTTGGCGTAAGCTCTGCAGCAAAAACGTATTTCTCAAAAGAACCTAAAGATTTGACAATTGATGAATCGGCTATATTAGTAGGAATGTTCAAAAACTCTGGCTTATATAATCCTGTAAGAAATGCTCAAGGTGTAAAAAATCGCAGAAATGTGGTGCTTTTACAAATGGAAAAAGAAAATCTTATTACAAAATCTCAAAAAGAACAATTACAACAATTGCCTATTAAGTTAAATTTCAAATTAGAAAGCCATAAAGGAGGAACCGCAACTTATTTCAGGGAATACTTGCGTGAATACTTGAAAAAATGGATGGAAGAAAATAAAAAAGCAGATGGCTCTGATTACAACATTTATAAAGACGGCTTGAAAATTTACACAACCATCGATTCAAGAATGCAATTACACGCAGAGGAAGCCGTTGAAAAACATATGGCAAACCTTCAAGAACAATTTTTTATCGAGGCTAAAACCAATAAAAATGCTCCTTTTGTAAACATTTCTGAAAAAGAAACGCAACGTATTCTGAAACAAGCTATGAAATCATCCTATCGATGGACTGTGCTTGAAGAACAAGACAAATCCGAAGAAGAGATTATTGCCTCTTTTAGCCAAAAAGTGAAAATGACCGTTTTCACCTGGAAAGGCGAAAGAGATACCATTATGACGCCACTGGATTCGATCCGATATTACAAACATTTCCTGCAATCCGGTTTGATGGCAATGGAACCGCAAACAGGAAGCATAAAAGCTTGGGTTGGAGGTATCAATTATAAATATTTTCAATACGATCACGTAGGTCAAGGTGCGAGACAGGTAGGTTCTACCTTCAAACCTTTTGTTTATGCAACCGCCATCGAGCAATTAGGAATGTCACCTTGTGATACCATTGTCGACGGACCATTTATGATTCGCAAAGGGCGTCACCACGTTACCGAAGATTGGGAACCAAGAAATTCCGACAATCGATACCGTGGAATGGTAACTTTAAAACAAGGCTTAGCCAATTCCATAAATACCATTTCTGCTAAATTAATTGACAAAACAGGGCCAGAAGCAGTAGTAGACCTAACACATAAATTAGGCGTGAAATCCGAAATCCCTATTCAGCCTTCCATTGCGCTTGGTGCAGTAGATATTACTGTTGAAGATATGGTCGCAGCTTACGGAACTTTTGCCAACCAAGGTGTTTATGTAAAACCACAATTCATCACCCGAATAGAAGATAAAAGCGGCGTCGTGATTTACGAACCCATTCCTGAGTCACACGATGTTCTGAACAAAGATATTGCGTTTGCCGTTATCAAATTGCTCGAAGGTGTTACCGAAGGTGGTTCGGGAGCAAGATTGCGAACTCAAGGTGGCGGAAGCGGCGACAATCGCTGGACAGGCTATCCGTATATGTTCACTAACCCTATTGCTGGTAAAACTGGAACAACTCAAAACCAGTCTGATGGTTGGTTTATGGGAATGGTTCCAAATCTCGTAACCGGAGTTTGGGTTGGTTGTGAAGACCGTTCAGCACGATTCAAAAGCTTAACTTATGGTCAAGGAGCAACTGCAGCATTGCCAGTTTGGGCCTATTTTATGAAAAAGTGCTATGAAGACCAAAACCTTAAAGTTTCAAAAGAAGGTTTCGAAAGACCATCAAGTCTTTCCATAAAAGTGGATTGTTACACCCGTCCAGCAGTTGTAAAAGATTCTACAGATATTCAACAAGACACAGAAGAATTCGAATTGTAAATGTCATTGCGAGTTCCGATATCTATCGGAACGAAGCAATCTCTTGTTATAGAAATTTATTTATTAGGAGCTATTTCCTGCTGTACACTGTATCCACGCTAAAAAGCGTGGGGTGCCGTTCCCATCAGGGCTAAAAAACCCAATATGATCAACAAAAAAGTTAACAACGTTCAAGACGCACTCCAAGGAATCGAAAACGGAATGACCTTAATGCTAGGCGGTTTTGGATTGTGCGGCATTCCCGAAAACTCTATTGCCGAATTGGTCAAAAAAG
>CALPPA020000173.1 GCA_943325355.2 Klebsiella pneumoniae
TATTCTATAGAAACTGGCAATTTTAAACTCGATGGTGGTGCGATGTTTGGCGTTGTCCCCAAAACAATTTGGAACAAAACCAATCCTGCCGATGCTAACAATTTAATTGACCTTGCCGCCAGATGCTTGCTTATTGAAGATGGAAACCGCTTGATTTTGATTGACAACGGAATGGGAAACAAGCAATCCGAGAAGTTTTTTGGCTATTATTCGCTATGGGGAACACATTCATTAGACAGATCCTTGGCGAAATACGGGTTTCATCGTGATGATATTACCGATGTTTTTTTGACACACCTCCATTTTGACCATTGTGGAGGAAGTGTAAATTGGAATGCAGCCAAAACAGACTATGAAGTGGCTTTTAAAAATGCCAAATATTGGACCAACGAAAACCACTGGGAATGGGCGACAAAACCTAATTTGAGGGAAAAAGCCTCGTTTTTATCTGAAAATATTTTGCCAATACAAGAAAGTGGACAATTGAGCTTTACGCAACTACCCGAAAGTGATTTTGTAGATAAATCGGAACTTGATTTTGGGGTTTTCTTTGTAAACGGGCACACCGAAAAAATGATGATTCCCCACATTCAATATAAAGATAAAACCATTTGTTTTATGGCTGATTTAATTCCTACAGTGGGTCATTTGCCTTTACCTTATGTAATGGGTTATGACACTAGACCGCTTTTGACAATGCCAGAAAAATCAAAGTTTTTGAATGCAGCAGCAGAGAACAATTATTATTTATTCTTAGAACACGACGCCCATAATGAAATCATAACCGTCGAAAATACAGATAGAGGTGTTCGATTGAAAGATGTTTTTAATGTTAATCAAATCTTTAATTAATGTTAATTTATATTTGAATTGTACCAAAACTTTTATTTTTACGCCAAATTTTAATTTTTTAATAAAACAATCAATGAATAATTTAAAAAATATTTTAATCTCTGCTTTTACGGTAATAGTTTTAGCTGGATGTGGAGCTTCAAAAACAACTTCCGACATAACTTCAATGATGGTTCAAGCACCATTAAATGTTCAAAAAAAGGCATCTCTCACAACAACCGAAATAAACCGTTGGAGTCACTTAGACATTATAAAAGATACTATTCCCGGAATGAGTGTTGACAGAGCTTATGCTGAATTGTTGAAAGGGAAAAAAGGGAAAAAAGTAATTGTTGCGATAGTAGATTCGGGTGTCGATATTGAACACGAAGATTTAAAAGCAGTAATTTGGACCAATAAAAAAGAAATTGTTGGCAATGGAATTGACGATGACAAAAATGGATATGTAGATGATATTTATGGTTGGAATTTTCTTGGCAATATTACCAAAGAAAATTTAGAATATGAAAGAATTCTTGCCAACAAAAACCTTGTTGATGAAGCCACATATCAGGAGGCAATTGCTGCAAACGATAAAAATATTACAACATCTAAAACTGGAAAAGCACGTCTAGAACAGACATTCTTGGAAGCTTCAAATGCAGATATGGTATTGGAAAAATATTTTGGAAAAACGGGTTACTCTACTGTAGAAGTAAATGCTATAGATTCTCAAGATGCTGAAATAGTTAAAAGTAAAACCGTGATGCAACGATTGAATTCTATGGGAATGAGTTTCCCAGAATACAAAGTGTCAAATCAAAAAAGAATTGATAATTACAATAAAGTAATTAATGGAGACAACCTAAAGACGAATTACAGAAAAGTATTAGGAGACAATCCGGATGATATTGCCGATACCAAATATGGGGACAATAATGTAATGGGGCCAGACAAAGAGGAAATTCTTCATGGAACCCATGTAGCAGGAATAGTAGCCCAAGTTAGAAACAACGGTTTGGGTGGAGATGGAATTGCAACTAATGTAGAAATTCTTGCGGTTCGCGCCGTGCCAGATGGAGATGAGTACGATAAAGATATTGCTCTTGGAATTCGCTATGCTGTAGATAATGGAGCAAAAGTAATCAACGGAAGTTTTGGAAAATCATTTTCTCCACACAAACAATGGGTTTATGACGCCATAAAATATGCCGAAAAGAAAGATGTTTTAATCGTTTTTGCCGCAGGAAATGACGCCAAAGACGTTGATGTAAACAATAGCTTTCCAAGTGATTCCGAGGATAAGAAAACAGAATTTGCTGATAATTTAATCACAATAGGTGCATTGAATTTGGAGTATGGAAATAAAGTGGTGGCAAGATTTTCAAACTATGGAAAAATAAATGTAGATGTTTTTGCTCCGGGAGTAAAGATTTACGCGACTACACCAAACAATAAGTATCAATTATTACAAGGAACATCAATGGCTTCGCCAAACGTTGCTGGAGTTGCCGCATTGATTCGTTCGTATTATCCAAAATTATCTGCTAAACAAGTAAAGCACATTTTGATGGATTCAGGAGTGGCCATTACAGCTGATGTAATAGTTGGCGGAAAAGCAACTGACGTTCGTTCCTTTTCTACTTTGTCTAAATCAGGAAAAATTGTCAATGCATACAATGCTTTGTTGATGGCTGAAAAAATGTCAAAATAACAATACTTTATTGTAATTTTAAAATGGGAGGGCGAGAGTTCTTCCGTTTTTTATTTTATCTATTATGAAATCGCCACTAACAAGGAGTTCGTTGCAAACAAACACCAATAATTAAAAAGGCGACCCGAGCTTGCGAACTGGCGAAGCATACCATATATGACCGCTAAAAAATCAAAATTTACATACATGAAAAAAATCCTTTTACTTTCTTTTTTTTTACTGAGTTTCGGAACTCTTTTTGCCCAAAGCTCGACCTATTGGCAGCAACACGCTGACTACAAAATGGACGTTGTAATGGACGTAAAAAACTACCAATACAAAGGCAAACAAGAATTGGTTTACTCCAATAATTCTCCTGATACGCTAAAAAGGGTGTATTACCATTTATTTAATAATGCCTTCCAGCCCGGAAGCGAAATGGATATAAGACTTCAAAGCATAAAAGACCCAGACAAAAGAATGGTAGACACCGTTAAAGTGGACGGAAAAACAATAAAAACAAGCAGGATTAAAACCTTAAAGCCAAACGAAATTGGCTATTTAAAAATCTCAAATTTTAAACAAGATGGAGTTGTTGCCAATGCAAAAACCGTGGGCACAATTCTCGAAGTAACTTTGGCAAAACCTATCTTACCCAACTCGAAAACAAATTTCACCCTAGATTTTGAAGGTCAAGTTCCTGTTCAAATTCGTCGCTCTGGCAGAAATAATAAAGAGGGAATCGAATTATCAATAGCGCAATGGTATCCAAAAATAGCCGAGTTCGATTTTGAAGGTTGGCACGCTGACCCTTATATTGCAAGAGAATTTCAAGGAGTTTGGGGAAATTTTGATGTGAATATCACCATCGACAAAGAATACATTTTGGGTGGTACAGGGTATTTGCAAAATAAAAACGAAATAGGTCACGGGTATCAAGATGCTGCTATTTCTGTTGTTCATCCAAAAGACACAAAAACGCTAACTTGGCATTTTTATGCACCAATGGTGCACGATTTTACTTGGGCTGCTGATAAAAATTACCTTCACGATATTGTCAAAGGACCTAACAATGTCGATTTGCATTTTCTATATAAAAACAATCCGAAAATCATTGAAAACTGGAAAGCTTTGCAACCCTTGATGGTAAAGGTTATGGATTTTTTCAACAAAACCGTTGGCAATTATCCATATAAACAATACTCCTTTATTCAAGGTGGCGACGGCGGAATGGAGTATGCAATGTGTACTTTGATCCTTGGGGAAGGCAAATTTGAAGGCCTTTTGGGAGTTGCAACACACGAATTGGGACATTCTTGGTTTCAGCATATTTTAGCTTCTAATGAAAGTAAACATTCTTGGATGGACGAAGGATTTACTTCCTATATCGAAGATTTAGCACTCAATGAAATCGCCGAGAAAAAAAAGGAAAACCCTTTTGAATCTTCTTATAAAGCCTATTATAAATTAGTGGAAACAGGCAAAGAACAACCGCAAACTACGCATAGTGACCGTTATAATGAGAACAAACCTTATTCTGTTTCTGCTTACTCTAAAGGCAGTATTTTCTTATCACAATTAGAATATTTAATAGGGAAGGATAATGTGAATAAAACATTAAAAAAATATTATCAGGATTTCAAATTCAAACATCCTACGCCAAACGATATAAAGAGAACAGCAGAACGTGTTTCAGGAGCTAACTTAGATTGGTATTTGACGGATTGGACGAAAACCACTAATACGATAGATTATGGAATTAAGGAGGTAAAAATTGATCTTAATTATACAGGAAAAAACACAGTAATTACTTTAGAAAGATTTGGCAGAATGCCAATGCCAATTGATGTTTTAGTTGAATATACCGATGGCACAAAAGAAAGTTTTTACATTCCGTTGCGAATGATGAGTTTCGAAAAAGAAAATCAAAATGCAACTACAAAAAGAATAGTTTTAAGCGATTGGGCTTGGGCCTATCCTACATATACTTTTAGGATAAATTCGAATAAAACCATCAAAAAAATAAGTATCGACCCAAGCGGATTAATGGCCGATGTGAAGCGAGCAGACAATTCATATGAGATAAAGTAATTCGGTCTTTAAACAATTAAGCAGCAAATAGTAACGAAAAATTTGTTTTTAGCAACTAATGATTTAGTTTTGGAAAAAAAACAGATGCAATCATTTGATGTAGCCATAATTGGTAGTGGTCCTGCTGGAGCTTCGGCAGCGTTTGAGTTAGCCAAAAGTGGAATTTCTACAGTAATAATCGAAAAAGAAACTTTACCAAGATATAAAACTTGCGGTGGTGGTTTAGTTTTTCGAGGAAGGAAAAATATGCCTTTTGATGTTTCATCTGTTGTAGAAAAAGAATTTTACGAGGTAGA
>CALPPA020000174.1 GCA_943325355.2 Klebsiella pneumoniae
AATACTGCTGATTTGCTTTGCAATGGTAAAAATTTAAACCAAGGCCAAAAAGATATGGATGAAAATTCGATGAAGAAACAAAATCCAAATAAACTGTTAAGCGTAAAATTGAATTGGAACAAAGACGGAAACAACAAAGAAATAATTGCCGAACTCTCAAACAGGTTATTATTTCAAACCGACAAAAATAGCCAAGCTGATTTCGAGCAAATCTTAAAATATGATTTCGATAGCAAAACTGATGGCTCTGAAAATGCAGTGATGCGATTATTCAATTTTATCCTAAAAACTCCTGAATTTCAACTTATTTAATTTTATTATTATGAACAGAAGAAATTTTTTAGCACTCACAGGCACATTCACAGGTGGTTCACTCCTATTGCCTGATTTTTTATACTCTTTTGGTTCCCAAACTAATTTGGTTTTGGGCGAACAGTGTATCGTCTTTGTTCAATTGAATGGTGGAAATGATGGATTGAATACCTTTATTCCATTTGAAGATGGGCTGTATTATGACTTGCGTCCAAAAATTTCATTATCAAAAACTGAGGTTTTGAATTCAGCAAAAGGAATGGCTTTTCATCCTGCTTTGAAAGGATTTGCAACTATGCAGCAAAGTGGTGATTTGTCCGTAATTCAAAATGTAGGGTATCCAAATCCGGTTCGTTCTCATTTCCGAAGTCAGGAAATTTGGCAAACAGCCCCCACAAATCAAGAATATCTAAGCGATGGTTGGTTGGGGCGTTATCTGGATTTGCAATGCAAAGAACATCAGCCCACAGCTGGAATCAATATCGACAATATTGATAATTTAGCATTGAAAGGCGAAGAACCCAATTCGATTACTGTAAAAGACCCAAACCGATTTAGAACCAAAAGCAAGGTGGAAAACGAGGGTCAGTTATCCAACAATCCACAATTGGATTTTGTTCGAAAAATAGCTAATTCCGTGATTGAAGGTTCGGATGATATTCAGAAGGCACTAGCTAATTCAGCCTCATCGGATGTGGTTTATCCCAAAACAGGTTTGGCAAAAAACCTCGAATGGATTTCTAAATTGATAAAAGGAAACTTGAATTCGAAAGTGTATTATACTTCGCTTGGTGGTTTTGACACCCACGACAATCAATTGGTTATTCATAAAAATAAATTATCTGAACTCAACGATGCCGTTTATAGTTTCTATGAAGATTTAAAAAAATCACAACAATTGCAAAACGTGACCATTGTGGTTTTCTCGGAATTTGGTCGCCGAGCGAAAGACAATGGACGAGGAACAGACCATGGAACAGCTGCACCAATGTTTGTTATTGGAGGAAATAATCGCGGAAAAATTATAGGACGAAATCCTAATCTCTCGGATTTGGATAATGGCGATTTAAAACACGAGATTGATTTCAGAAGTGTTTATGCCTCGCTTTTGAAAAACAAATTGAGTTTTGACGCTTCAAAAATTGGAATACAAAACAAAGGCCTAGAAGGTCTATTTTAAAAAAACTTAAAACTTCTACCATTCGACTCGCAACTATACCCTACTTTTGCCATCCACTAAAACAAAAAATATGTTTGATATTTCAATGACAGAATGGGTAGGTTACTTAGCATCATTAGTATTAATGATTTCGTTTTTAATGAAAAACATCAATACATTACGAATCATTAACTCTATTGGAGCAATATTATTTGTGATATATGGTATTTTGTTAGTTACATCTTGGCCTATAATTATAACAAATACATTTATATTGGGCGTAAACATCTATTTTTTATCAAAACACTTACGAAGTAATTGATTTCTTTTCTAGGCAATCCACCAATGCACTATGTGAATTATACGTAATTTTAAAGTTATAAATTTGATTTAATCTAAAAAATTTAACAAATAATTTTGATTTTAAAATTGTTTTATAGTAAATTCGTTTTAATTAACAATTTAAATTAAACATTATGAGAAAATTATTAGCAGAGTTTTTTGGAACGTATTGGTTAGTTTTTGGTGGTTGTGGTAGCGCCCTTTTTGCTGCTGGAATTCCAGATTTAGGAATTGGTTTTGCGGGAGTTTCCCTTGCATTTGGTTTAACCGTTTTGACAATGGCTTATGCTGTAGGTCATATTTCTGGAGGTCATTTTAATCCTGCCGTTTCGTTTGGATTATGGGCAAGCGGTCGTTTTTCTGCCAAAGAATTAGCACCTTACATCGTTTCACAATGTGTTGGAGCTCTTGCTGCTGCTGGAACTTTATTTGTTATTTGGTCAGGAAAAGCTGGAAATGTAATTGACACCACAAAGGCTGGAGTTTTTGCTTCTAATGGTTTTGATGCTTTTTCTCCTGATGGTTATTCTATGCAATCTGCTTTTTTAGCTGAATTTATATTGACAATGTTCTTCCTTCTTGTTATTCTTGGTGCTACTGATAAATTTGCCAACGGAAAATTTGCAGGAGTTGCCATTGGATTAGCATTAACATTAATTCACTTAATTAGTATTCCTATTACCAATACTTCTGTAAATCCTGCTCGTTCTTTGTCTCAAGCATTATTTGTAGGTGGCGAACCATTATCGCAAGTATGGTTATTCTGGGTTGCGCCTATATTGGGTGCGATAGCTGCTGGGTTTATTTATAAAAACCTGTTACAAGATCATTCAGAGGCTTAGTCCCTTTACCAAATAAAATATTTTAAAGAGAAAAGTGAAGATGAAAATCTTAATTTTTCTCTTTATTTTTGTACAATGAATTCACTTTTTCAACCTGAACCTATCGTTTTAAATTTGCCAGATGCCGAAATCATCTATTATCCTCATTTTTTTGACAAAAAAGAGGCTGATGCTATTTTTAACGAATTAACAAACGAAATTCCTTGGCAACAAGATGATATAAAAGTTTTTGGAAAAATCCATCCCCAACCTCGATTGACTGCTTTATTTGGCAATGAAGGAAAGCCTTATTCCTATTCTAATATAAAAATGCAACCCCATCCTTGGAGCCTGCTTTTGCAAAAAATAAAATCGCATATCGAAAGTGTTACTAACACTAATTTCACAACCGTTCTACTCAATCAATATCGAGACGGTAAAGACAGCAACGGATGGCACGCTGATAATGAAAAAGAATTAAGTAAAAATCCCATAATTGCATCTGTAAGCTTTGGCGCAGAACGCACTTTCCATTTGAAACATAATACGGATAAATCTCTTAAAAAAAGTATTATTCTGGAACACGGAAGTTTACTTTTAATGAAAGGAACTACACAGCATTTTTGGAAACACCAAATTCCGAAAACGGCAAAACCAATAGGCTCTAGAATAAATCTAACTTTTCGTTTCATCAAATAAGATAATTCTATAAAAATCATTAGATTTGGAATCTAATATGTTGTTTATGAATGAAATTGTTTCTTATTTTAATACTATTCCTTCTTCACACAGAAGTCTAATTTTAGTAGGTGGAATTACAATTTTTTGGCTAATCGAAAATGCATTTCCGCTCTTTACATTCACTTACAAAAAGTGGCATCACGCTGGAATAAACTTTTTTATGACTTTTACCACAATACTAATCAATTTTTCTTTAGCCATTATTTTGTTAAAAACTTCGGAGTGGACAATAGCTAATAATTTTGGAGCATTACAATGGCTTCCCCCAATGCCTTTATGGCTTTATACTTTGATTGGATTACTATTATTGGATTTAATAGGAGCTTATTTAGTACATTTAGTTGAGCATAAAGTCAAATTTCTTTGGCGTTTTCACCTGATTCACCACACTGATACTTGGATAGACACTACATCGGCAAACCGGCATCATCCTGGAGAAAGCGTAATCCGATTTGTTTTCACAACTCTTGGTGTTTTATTTGTTGGAGCACCAATGTGGCTTGTTTTTATGTATCAAACTCTATCCGTAGTTTCCACTCAATTTACACACGCTAATATTTCAATGCCTAAAAAATTAGATTATTTATTGAGCTATTTTATCGTGTCGCCAAATATGCACAAAGTACACCATCACTTCACATTGCCATACACAGATAGCAATTATGGTAATATTTTTTCTATTTGGGATCGATTTTTTGGCACATTTATGTATCTCCCGAAAGAAGAAATCATCTACGGAATTGACACCTATATGAAGCCTGAAGAGAACAATCAATTGAAAAATCTATTAAAAATACCATTTCAAAAACCTCGTTCTCCTGAAAACAACCAAAAACTGTAAAAAAAAAATTGCTTTTTGATTCAAAGTAATTATTTTTTTTATTAATATTGGTTTATAATTTGAAATCAAAATCTATAAACACTAACCTTTACCATTGAATTAATTTTCACCTAATGAAGAAGAGTAACCGCAAAGAATTAACCTGGGAACAAACAGAAAAACTTGTTACGTTTGCCTTAGAGGAAAAAAATCCTTTTGAAATCATAAAAAAAGAATTTGGCCTAGTTGAAAAAGAGGTTCTTGAAATTATGAAAAAAAAGATGCCTGCAGAGAAATTTGAAATGTGGAAAAAGAAAGCTGCTGCCAATAAACCAAAACCAAAACCATTGAAAATAGACGATTTCGATGAAGATTTGGACGGTAAATATTATATAAAGAATAAACTTGACTAATATTATAAAACTCTTAAATTATACTGATGCTTCAAAAGTTGCTTTAAAAGAAGCTTGGTTAAAAGGATAATTTACAAATTTAATAGTGCAATCCCAATTTAGAAATAGATTGGGATTTTTTTTATAAAATCACACAACTTTGCAACTATTTCCTTTATTTTGCAGCAAAATATAAAACAATGAAAAAATCTATTATTGCATTCTTTAGCCTTTTACTATTATATTCTTGTAACAAGGAAGAATCAAAAACAAATTTACAACTTACAGGAACCATCAAAGGATTAAAAAAAGGAAC
>CALPPA020000175.1 GCA_943325355.2 Klebsiella pneumoniae
AAGCAAACTTGGTCCTCCGCCCGAATTTCCAGAATTGCCACCATTATTTTTGTTTTTAGACAGTAAGAAAAGTACAATGAAAACAATAATTATGATAGGTACAATAGGAAAATTTTTTCCTTTGGTTTGTTTTCGTTCGCCTTTGTATTTGCCTTTGAAAACATCAAAAAGCGCATCAGCTCCTTTGTCTAAACCGTTGTAATAACTTCCGGCTTTAAATTCAGGAATAATGATATTCCTGATTATTTCTCCTCCAATTCCTGCCGTCAATCGATCTTCAAGGCCGTAACCAGGGTTGATTGCAATTTTTCTTTCGGCTTTAGCAACCAATATAACAACTCCATTATCGTCTTTGGCTGTGCCACCAATTCCCCAGGTTTGTCCCCATTTTGTGGCTAAAAGACTGACGTCTTCTCCTTTCAAACTTTCAATAGTTATTACTACAATTTGAGTTGTTGTAGAATCGGAATATCGAATCAGTTTTTCTTCTAATTGTGTTTTCTCTTCTGCATTTAAAACATTAGCATAATCATAAACCGAAGTCTGAAAACTAGGTTTTTCAGGAATCGTAAACTGTGCGAAAGCAGGCAAAAAATTGAATAGGGCAAAAACCAAAAGGATATTCAAAATTCCTTTGTACTTCGTAATTTGTACTTCGTACTTCATAATTTATCCTTTAGATATTTCGTTTGATAATTCATTCGTGTCACTCTCGTGATAAGGAAAGTATTTCTGCAATTGTTCGCCGGCTCTTGTGATTCCATCGATTAGTCCTTGCTTGAAATTTCTAGTTTTAAATTGGGCTGCCATAACTTCTTTGGTACAGTCCCAAAAATCTACAGGAACAACTTCGTTAATGCCTTTGTCACCACATATCACAAATTTATGGTCATCTACTGCCAAGTAAATCAAAACCCCATTTTTGAGTTCAGTTGCATCCATTCCCAATTCGTGAAAAACTTCCAAAGCCCTGTCGAAAGGAACTTTGGAAGTTGTTTTTTCTATATGAACTCTAATCTCGCCAGAAGTTTCCTTTTCAGCCATACGAATAGCCTCAACAATTTCTTGTTCTTCTTCTTTGGTTAAAAAATCTTCAACTTTTGACATAATTTTTTTCTAAACTTAAGTTCACGAAGCTTTTCGAAGTTCATCAATAAAATAGTGATCTTTGTGACTTCTTTGTGAACTTTGTGGTTAAATCTTTTAGAATTTTACTTCAACAGGTTTTTCAGCACCTTCAACTGCCTGGAAATATGCTTTTTCTTTAAAGCCAAAAATTCCTGCGAACAATGAATTTGGGAACGTTTTGATGTGAGTGTTGTACGGTTTTACCGCTTCATTAAAACGAGTTCTTGCTGTTAGAATTTGATTCTCAGTACTTGCCAATTCGTCTTGTAGTTTCAAGAAATTCGCATTGGCTTTCAAATCAGGATAACGTTCTACAGAAACCAATAATCTTGATAATGAAGACGAAACACCTGATTGTGCTGAATTAAACGCTGCTAATTGCTCTGGTGTAATATTCGTTGGATCAACTGTTACAGCAGTAGCTTTTGCTCTTGCTTCAATAACTGCAGTCAAAGTGCTTTTTTCAAAATCAGCTGCACCTTTTACTGTGTTTACTAAGTTGCCAATCAAATCATTCCTTCTTTGGTAAGAAGTGTTTACATTACCCCAAGCTTCGTTGATGGTTTGTTCGTAACCAACGGCTGTATTATTAATTCCTTTAACCCAGCCATAAATTCCGAAAATCACGACTGCTCCAATAATCCAAGGTAAAAATTTTTTAAAATCCATTTTTGTTTAATTTAAAGTTTAATATTTAGTTTTTGATTTAATTATTTTTTGCAATTGCCATTGAAATTTTCATTTCAAAGTTCATTCTTAATATTCGTCAACTGTACTTTTATCGTTTCTAGTTTGCTGATAATATCAAATTTATCTAGAGTTTTCTTTTGTCCTTCTTTCAAATGTGTTCTCGCACCTTCAAGAGTAAAACCTCTTTCTTTAACCAAATGATAAATCAATTGCAAGTTTTTTACATCTTCAGGAGTAAACATTCTGTTGCCTTTAGCGTTTTTCTTTGGCTTGAGAATATCAAATTCACTATCCCAAAAACGAATAAGCGAAGCATTGACATCAAAAGCCTTGGCCAATTCGCCAATGCTGTAATATCTTTTGTCTGGTTGTAATTCTATATGCATATCTGTTTTATTTTTTTTTGAACACTGTCAACTGAAAACTTTTTTCTTTTTCTGTACACTACTAACTGACCACTGACCACTTTCTTCTTTTTAAAACCGACCACTGTCAACTGACCACTGACCACTTTTCCCGGTTAGTCAAACGATTGGTTTTCTTGATTCGCTAATTGTGCAATAGCAACATATTCTACCGCCGAAATATTGCCGTAATAAAAGTTGAGCGGATTAACAACTTTCCCGTTTTTATGAACTTCATAATGCAAATGCGGTCCTTCTGACCTTCCTGTGCTTCCTACATAACCTATAATGTCACCTCGATTAATGCGTTGACCGGCTCTGCATTTGTATTTACTTAAATGGCCATATAAGGTCTCATACCCAAAACCGTGTCGAATCACAATATGATTCCCATATCCTGAAGCGGTATTGTCTGCTCTTTCTACAACTCCATCGCCAGTAGCGTAAATAGGAGTACCCGTTTTAGCAGTAAAATCCATTCCTTCGTGCATTTTTCTGGTTTTGGTAAATGGATCCGTTCGATACCCAAAACCCGAAACCATACTTTTTAAATTCTCATTTTTCACAGGCTGAATAGCCGGAATCGCTGCTAATAATTTGTCTTTTGTTTTAGCCATTTGCAAAATAGCATCCAATGACTTCGACTGTATGGCTAATGCTTTTTGAAGCACATCAATGCGTTTTGTCGTATTGATTACCAACTGTGAATTGTCGAACCCTTCCAAATCTTTGTATCTATGAACTCCTTTAAAACCCGCTTTTCTTTCCTCTTCAGTAATGGGCGATGTGTTAAAATAGACTCGATATAAGTTATTGTCCCGATCCTCAATAAAATCAATTACATCCTCAACTTGATCCATTTTTTTGTTCAAAATAGCATAACGCAATTTCAAATTCTCGATTTCACGAGCTTGCAACCTGTTTTTTGGTGTTTCAAAATAAGGAGTGTTTAATAAAAACACCACACTTAAAAACCCAAACAAGGCCGAAGCCAATAAAAACAACAAAACAACCCCTATTTTCTTTCTGGTTTTTGTTATAATCTTTCTATAGGCTAAATTTTCGGAATCGTAATAATATTTTACTTTCGCCATATTTTAAAATACCCTATTTTTGCACATCGAAAAAAGGTTAGTCGAACAAATTTAATAAATGTTTCATTTGTTACACCCTTTTTTCAATAATAAATATTTTAATGTGCCTTTTCCAGCTATTCGTTGCAAGTTCTCGTCTTGAAAATCTTTTTTTCTAATGAGCCAGCAGGAGCTTCCTTTGGTCGCTCTGCCATCTCAAGAAAAAATAGATTTCAAAACTTCGAAGCTTTCCACTTCTATCTGGGGCAAAAAGAATTAAAAGATTAAATGATTGAAAAATTGAAAAATTCAATTCCAGTAAATCTTTAAATCTTTAAATTTTAAATTTTTAATTCAAATAAATGAAATCACAAGACGTACGCAAACAATTTCTGGATTTTTTCGAAAGCAAAGGACACTTAATCGTTCCTTCAGCGCCAATAGTTCTCAAAAACGACCCAACCCTGATGTTCAACAACTCAGGAATGGCACAGTTCAAGGAATATTTTTTGGGTAATGCCACACCGAAAAGCAAAAGAATTGCCGATACGCAAAAATGTCTTCGCGTTTCAGGAAAACACAATGATTTAGAGGAAGTTGGAATCGATACCTATCACCACACGATGTTCGAAATGTTGGGTCACTGGTCTTTTGGCGATTATTTCAAAAAAGAAGCCATCAACTGGGCTTGGGAATTGTTAACTGAAGTCTATAAAATTCCAAAAGACATTCTCTACGTTTCAGTTTTCGAAGGAAATGCAGATGAAAACGTGCCTTTCGACCAAGAAGCTTATGATATTTGGAAAACCCTAATTTCCGAAGACCGCATTATTCTTGGAAACAAAAAAGACAATTTCTGGGAAATGGGCGATCAAGGACCTTGTGGACCTTGTTCCGAAATTCACGTCGACATTCGTTCTGACGAAGAAAAAGCCCTGGTTTCAGGAAAATCATTGGTAAACAATGACCATCCACACGTTGTCGAGATTTGGAATAACGTATTTATGGAATTCAACCGTAAAGCCGATGGTTCCTTAGAAAAATTACCAGCACAACACGTCGATACCGGAATGGGATTTGAGAGATTGTGTATGGTTTTGCAAGGGGTTCAATCGAATTATGACACCGATGTTTTTACTCCATTAATTAGAGAAATCGAATTAATTACAGGAGCAAAATATACCATCAAAGCTGCAAACGAAGAAGAAGATAAAGTAAATATTGCGATTCGTGTGATTGCCGATCACGTTCGTGCCGTGGCTTTCTCCATTGCCGATGGTCAGTTGCCGTCGAATACGGGGGCAGGTTATGTCATTCGTAGAATTTTGCGTCGTGCTATCAGATACGGCTTTACTTTTTTGAATACCAAAGAACCGTTTATTTATAAATTGGTGGAAACTTTGAGCAACCAAATGGGAGGTTCTTTCCCAGAAATAAAATCACAAAAAACACTTTGTACTAACGTGATTCGTGAAGAAGAAAATTCTTTTTTAAGAACATTAGATCAAGGTTTGTACCTTTTAGATAAGGTAATTGAAGAAACAAGTTTAACAGATAAAGTTGGGGTTCCTCCTTCAAAGATTAAAGGTGTAGTTTCTGGTGCTAAGG
>CALPPA020000176.1 GCA_943325355.2 Klebsiella pneumoniae
ACTGACAACGTGGAAGGAATTGTACCTGAATTATTGACAATGATAAAAGGGGTAATAGACTCTCCGGATATTCCTTTGAATGTGTCGCGTTCTAGCTTACAAGCTGATGGAGATGTGAAGAAAATTTCGAATTACATCACACGTAAAGTGGCTGATAAACTGAAATCCTTATTTACCGAAAACCGTGAAGAATTTGAGAAAAAATGGAATGACATCAAAATTGTTTTGGAATATGGAATGCTTTCTGAAGAGAAATTCTACGAAAAAGCTGGTGCTTTCGTTTTGTATCCAACCGTTGACGATAAGTTCTACACTTTAGAAGAATTGAAAGAAAATCTGAAAGAAACACAAACAGATAAAGACGGAAAACTAGTTGTTTTATATGCCGGAAACAAAGAAGCGCAACACAGCTATATTGAAATAGCCAAAGAAAAAGGATATGAAATATTGCTTTTAGATTCTCCGATTATTCCGCATTTAATCCAAAAAATTGAAGGTGATAATCAAAATCTAAGTTTCGTTCGCGTCGATTCAGATCACATTGACAATTTAATTAAGAAAGAAGAAACTACGATTTCTAAATTATCCGACACTGAAAAAGAAAGCCTGAAAACTTCATTGGAAACATATATTCCAAAAGCATATACGGTTCAATTAGAAGCAATGGATAGTCAAGCTGCTCCGTTTATAATCACACAACCAGAATTTATGCGTCGAATGAAAGAAATGAGCCAATCTGGTGGTGGGGGAATGTTCGGAATGGGAAATATGCCTGAAATGTATAATTTGGTAGTTAACACCAACTCAGATTTGGCTTCGAATATTTTGAATACTGAAGACAAAACAGTCCAAGAAAACTTGGTAAAACAAGCTTTAGACTTGGCCAAATTATCTCAAAACCTATTGAAAGGCGAAGAACTTACTGCTTTCGTAAAGAGAAGTTTTGATTTGATTAAATAGTTTATTTGGTTAATCGTATAATCGCTTAACCGTTTAATCCAAAAAGACCTGCAAATGTAAATTTGCGGGTCTTTTGTTTATAAAAAAATTGAATTTTGAATAAAGAATAACGATATTTGAAATCGAAATAAATCTGAAACAGAAAACTCAAACAATATGCGACTTATATTAAAAAACAAGAATTTTATTTTTACTCTTTTACTTGCTTTAATTTTCCATAATATTTCTGGACAAGAAAAACATCTTAAAAACATAAAAAAACTAACTTTTGGCGGCGATAATGCTGAAGCCTATTTTAGTCCAAACAGTCAAATGCTGACATTGCAAGTTTCCAATCCAAAGGCTGGAATTCCTTGTGACCAAATCTTTTTGTATGATTTACAAAGCAAAACCTATTCTTCTGATAATTTAAAACTTATTTCTACAGGAAAAGGGCGTACTACTTGCTCCTATTTTATGCCTGATGGAAAGCATATCCTTTACGCATCAACTCACGCCGCTTCTAATGAATGTCCAGCTCCACCAAAAGCAAAGGATGGTAAATACCTATGGGCTGTTTACCCAGAATTCGATATTTATATGGCCGATTTAAATGGTAAAATGGTAAAACAACTGACCAATTCTCCAGGGTATGATGCCGAAGCTGTTGTTTCTCCAGACGGTAAAAAGATTGCGTTTACCAGCACTCGCAGTGGCGATTTAGAACTTTGGACAATGAACATTGACGGAACTAATTTGAAACAAATTACAAATGGTTTAGGATATGATGGTGGAAGTTTCTTTTCGCACGACAGCAAAAAATTAGTATTTCGTTCTTCACGTCCAAAAACAGAAAAAGAAATTGCAGATTATAAAGAATTGTTAAAAGAAAACGTAGTTGCACCTACCGAAATGGAAATATATACCTGCAATGTTGACGGCAGTAATCTAAAACAGATTACTCAATTGGGAAAGGCAAATTGGGCTCCGTTTTTTCATCCATCTGATAAAAAAATTATATTTTCTTCCAATCATCATTCCACTCGTGGATACGATTTTCAATTGTATATGATAGATATTGAAGGAGAAAATTTAGAGCAAATCACTTGGGAAAGTGAATTCAATGCTTTTCCAATGTTTTCGCCTGACGGAAAAAAATTAGTTTTTTCTAGCAATCGCCAACAAAGTGCAGCACGTGAAACGAATGTTTTTATTGCTGATTGGGTAGATACTGACGATACTGAAATGGCAAAAACAGCTAATCTCAAAAAAAACATTTCTTTCTTGGCAGCTGATGATTTGAAGGGAAGGCTTACTGGTTCAAAAGAAGAGACCGTTGCCGCAAATTATTTGGTTAATCAATTCAAAAGCTTAAAATTAAAACCTTATGATGGCAAAAATTACATTCAAGATTTCAACTATAAAGTTAAAGTAAATCCTCACGACACTATTGCCAATAGTGGGGTAGATAATACCGGGAAAAATGTAATTGCATTCTTGGACAACAAAGCTAGTAAAACAATAATTATTGGTGCTCACTATGATCATTTAGGACTAAACGAACATAATAATTCAACCAAAATGAATTCAGCTGGAGAAATTCATAATGGTGCTGATGATAATGCTTCTGGGGTTTCAGGTGTTTTAGAATTAGCTAGAATGTATTCACAAAATAAATCTATCGAAAAAGTAAATTATATTTTCGCCCTTTTTTCAGGTGAAGAAGATGGCTTAATTGGTTCTAAACATATGGCAGAAACTTTGAAAAATAAGTATCCAAATATAATCGCAATGATTAATATGGATATGATTGGACGATTAAATGACAAAAAAGAATTGACAGTTGGCGGAATTGGAACTTGTCCAGTATTTAAAAATATAGTTGAAACTAACAAACCTGCTGGGTTCAATGTAACTTTAGACGAAAGCGGCATTGGTCCATCAGATCACACTTCGTTTTATTTGAAAGATATTCCAGTATTATTTTTCTTCACAGGAACACATACTGATTATCACAAACCAAGTGATGATGAAGACAAAATAAATTACACAGGCGAAAAAAACATTGTAGATTATGCTTTTAGAGTTGCTAATTCTATTGCTGATTTAGAAAAAGTAGAGTTTACAAAAACAAAAATTACAGCAGCTAAAACAGGTGCAAAATACAAAGTTACTTTAGGAATAATGCCAAACTACGCCGATAGTAGCGATGGTTTACACGTAGATGGAGTTACAGATGATCGACCAGCACAAAAAGCGGGTATCCAATCTGGAGATATCATTATTAAAATTGGAACTTGCGAGATAAAAGAAGTGTATGGTTATATGGAATGTTTGTCAAAAATAAAATCTGGCGATGAGCTTCCTGTCACATTTATTAGAAACGGAGAGACAAAAATTGTAACTGTAAAATTCTAAAATAAGGAAAAATGACATTACATATCGAAACTCCTGCGCTACTTTTCTCTGCCACTTCATTGATTTTATTGGCTTATACCAATCGGTTTCTTACCATAGCGCAAATCATACGAAAATTAAAGAAAACCTATGATGATGAACATAACAAGAGTGTTTTATTAGAAATTAAAAACCTAAACTTGCGCTTGACACTCATTCGTTATATGCAAATGTTTGGTGTTTTATGTTTGTTCCTCTCAGTTTTTTCAATGCTATTACTTTTTATAGAACAGCAAATATCCAGTATTTATATGTTTGGATTAAGTTTACTTGCCTTGCTTATCTCTTTGGGAATTTCGTTTTGGGAAATCAGTATTTCCATCGATGCTCTGCGCTTGCATTTAAGTGATTTGACAGAGAATAAAATAGATAATTAAACAATTTGACTTGCGAAAATAAAGAATTCAAAACTAAATTAAACCCTTTCATTAAATCTGAGTCAAAGCAAAATAGCAATTTAGATTATGGACAAACACACGCTTTGGTCATTGCGACTTGGATATTCGGCTAAACAAGCAAAAACTATCGAAAAAATAGGCTTAAAAAAGTTCTTGGAACAATCTTTTTCCACAGAATTGGATTCGAAAATTCCTGATTTTTTGCAAGACAGCCCAAAATCATTTCAGGAATTAAAAGAAATTCGAAAAACTTTAAACACGGGAAATCCTGAAGCCAAAAGGGAAATGCTCAAAAAAGACAATCAAACTTCCGGTGAAATGAAAGCCTGGTGGATTGCTAAAATGAATGAAGATGAATTTCCGCTTCGCGAAAAAATGACTTGTTTCTGGCACAATCATTATGTTGCTACTTTCCAAAAAGTAAAAGTCAATTATTGGGTTTTTCAGCACAATCAAATTCTGAGAGAAAATGCTTTTGGTAATTTCAAAACCTTGACCAAAAAAATCATTCAAAGTAATGCAATGGTCCGTTATCTGGATAATGTTGATAACCAGAAGGGCAAACTCAACGAAAACTTGAGTCGGGAATTACTCGAACTTTTCACTCTGGGTATCGGGAATTATAACGAACAAGATATAAAAAATGGCTCCAAAGGTCTTGCAGGATTAGGCATTGGAGAAGAAAATGCTGTCTATAGAAAATTTTTTGAAGACAATGAAAGTTTTACTTACCTAGGAAAAAATGGCAATTTCAAAGTGGATGAAATGGTGGATATCATTTTTGAACAGCCAAATATTCCGTATCTTATTACTCGAAAGATTCTGAAATGGTTCATTTACGATAATCCAAAAGAGGAATTGGTAATTTATTATGGGGAATATTTTAAGAAAATGAATTTTGAAATTAAACCCCTCCTGACCAAAATTTTCACCGAAGAGTTTACCAAAAACAATGCGGGTTCCAAAATCAAAAACCCATTGGAGTACAGTTTACAATTGATGAATGAACTGAATATTACTAATCCCAATGGAAAATTAATTGCCTTTTTTCTAAAGGAAC
>CALPPA020000177.1 GCA_943325355.2 Klebsiella pneumoniae
GCTTTTGCCCTAAAAGGTTCGATGTAGATCTCATCCCCATCTTTGAACATTCGCATGTGCAACTGACAGGTAGGGATTCCTCGGTCTGGCCCATGAGCTTCTCCGTTTATAAAAAGAGAACAAGAACCACAAATTCCTTCTCGACAATCGTGGTCAAAAGATACGGGTTCATATCCTTTGTTAATTAAACCTTCGTTAAGAACATCCAGCATTTCAAGAAAAGACATATCTCCTTCGATTCCATCTATAGGATATTCAACAATTTTTCCTTTGTCTTGGGCGTTTTTCTGACGCCATATTTGTAATGTAAGTTTCATATTTTTTAGTTTGAAAGTCATTTAGTCGAAAGTCGAAAGACGTTGGACAAGCGACGAATTGCTATTTATAACTACGAGTGGCTAATTTAAGGTTTTCATACACCAATGGTTCTTTATGTAAAACGGCATCACTCGGTTTTCCTTTGTATTCCCAAGCTGCAACATAAGCGAAATTTTCGTCGTCGCGTTGTGCTTCTCCCTCATTAGTTTGGTATTCTTCACGAAAGTGTCCTCCACAAGATTCATTACGATGTAAAGCATCTTTGGCAAACAACTCTCCTAATTCAAGGAAATCAGCAACACGTCCTGCTTTCTCCAATTCTTGGTTGAAACTATCTGCAGTGCCTGGCACTTTTACATCTTTGTAAAATTCTTCACGTAAAGCGGCAATTTCTTCGATAGCTTCAGACAGTCCCTTTGCATTACGCGCCATCCCCACTTTATTCCACATAATTTTTCCTAATTTCTTGTGGAAATAATCTACTGAATGGGTTCCTTTATTATTTATGAATTTTTCAATTTGGTCTTTAACTTTTTTCTCGGCTTCTACAAATTCAGGTAAATCAGTAGAAATTGGTCCTGTTTTAATTTCTGGAGCTAAATAATCTCCAATGGTGTAAGGCAATACAAAATAACCATCAGCTAAACCTTGCATTAATGCCGAAGCGCCCAATCTATTCGCTCCGTGATCAGAAAAATTGGATTCTCCAATAGAGAAACAACCTGGAATTGTAGTTTGTAAGTTATAATCAACCCACGTTCCACCCATTGTATAATGTACTGCAGGATAAATCATCATTGGAGAAGTGTAAGGATCTTCATCGACAATTTTTTCATACATTTGGAACAAGTTGCCGTATTTACTTGCAACTACTGCTCTTCCGAGTTTTATAATCAAAGTTGCATCATTTGCATCTAAACCTTTTACAAAAGCTTGTTCTTTTCCATAACGTTGAATGGCATCTGCAAAATCCAAGTAAACGGCTTCGCCTGTTTTGTTTACACCAAAACCAGCATCGCAACGCTCTTTTGCGGCTCTCGACGAAATGTCACGAGGAGCAAGATTTCCAAAAGAAGGGTATCTGCTTTCTAAATAATAATCTCTTTCTGATTCTGATAAATCGGTTGGTTTTTTGTTTCCTTCACGAATTGCTTTTGCATCTTCGAGCTTTGCAGGAACCCAAATACGACCGTCATTACGCAATGATTCTGACATCAAAGTCAATTTCGATTGGTGATCTCCGGAAACAGGAATACAAGTTGGATGAATTTGTGTATAGCAAGGATTAGCAAAAAACGCCCCTTTTTTATGTATTTTCCAAGCTGCAGTGGCGTTACTTCCCATCGCATAAGTCGAAAGGAAGAAAACATTTCCGTACCCTCCAGAAGCTATAACCACAGCGTGAGCAGAATGTCTCTCGATTTCTCCAGTAACTAAATTACGAGCAATAATTCCTCTTGCTTTTCCATCAACTACTACTAAATCTAGCATTTCGTGACGGTTATGAGGTTTTATTTTTCCCCGACCAATTTGACGGTTCATTGCTGAATAAGCTCCTAATAATAATTGCTGGCCCGTTTGACCTTTGGCATAAAATGTTCTAGCTACCAATGTTCCTCCAAAAGAACGATTGTCTAATAATCCTCCATATTCTCTCGCCAATGGAACGCCTTGCATTACACATTGGTCAATAATATTAGTTGAAACTTCAGCTAAACGGTGAACGTTTGCTTCACGTGAACGATAATCGCCTCCTTTTATAGTATCGTAAAACAATCTAAAAGTAGAATCACCATCACCTTGATAATTTTTAGCTGCGTTAATTCCTCCTTGCGCAGCAATTGAGTGCGCACGACGTGGTGAATCTTGAAAGCAAAATGTTTTTACATTATACCCTAATTCTGCCAATGTTGCAGCTGCAGAACCTCCAGCAAGTCCAGTTCCCACAACGATAATATCAATATTACGTTTGTTGGCCGGATTTACTAAATTAATATGATCTTTATAATTTGTCCATTTGTCCGAAATTGGACCACTAGGAACTTTTGAGTCTAATGCCATTATAATTAAATATTAAATATGATTAAAATGATGAAATAAAGCAATAAAAATAAATCCAAAAGGAACTACAATTGCAAAAGTATATCCTAATTTGTGGAGCGCTTTTGCGTATTTATTAGCAAATCCAACAGATAGAAATGAAGAATTGAAACCGTGCCACAAGTGTAATGACAAAAGCACAAATGCAATACAGTATAAACCAGTACGAACGGGAGTTTCGAATTTATGTACTAATTCTTCATAATATCTCGTTTCATTGATGGCATTTACAGCAACATATTTATAGTTCATTTCTGCAAACCAAAAATCATACATATGCAAACCTAAAAAAGCCAACACTACAACTCCAGAAATAATCATATTTCTTGAAGCCCAAGAGGCATTTGCTGCTCCATTATATTTTACGTAACCAATAGGTCTTGCGTTTCTGTTTTTCAATTCTAAAACAAACCCCATAACGAAGTGAAAAATAACTCCAGCAATTAAAACTGGTTGCATTACAAATTGGATTAAGGGATTGTAACCCATAAAATGTGACATCGCATTAAAAGAATCGGCGCTAAACACAGAAACCATATTAATAAAAAAGTGAAGCGATAAAAACGAAATCAAAAAAAGACCTGAAAGCGCCATAGCCACTTTCTTAGCAATGGACGACTTCAAAAACGTAGATTGAGCCATAAGAAATTTGAATATAATTTATAAAATTTATGCAAAAATAAAGCAAATAGATATGAACTACAACCTTTTCGTTGTTATTTATAATAATTCTTATCTTAATTATTTAATAAATAATCTGCCTCTTTTACGTGCTCAATATTTTACGATATTACCAATTTTATAAAGTCAAAAAAAAGATTAATAAAAAAATCTATTTACATTGAAATAAAATTCCGAATTAATTATAAAAAATATTTTTATAAACTACGATTTTTGCTTCCAAAGTTTCTACTTTTGAATATTCGAAATTTAATAAATGCTTTATGAAATACCATCAAATCGACCGTCAACTATTCATAAAAAATCGCGCCAAATTCAAAGCTCAAATGAAGCCAAAAAGCGTCGCAGTATTCAATTCCAATGATATTTATCCGATTTCTGCCGATAGCACTCTGCCATTTGCACAACATCGGGATATTTTCTATTTGTGTGGAGTTGACCAGGAAGAAAGTATTTTGTTGCTTTTTCCAGATGCTCCTTATGAAAATCAGCGAGAAATGTTGTTTTTGAAAGAGACTAGCGAACACATTGCGATTTGGGAAGGCGAAAAATTAACTAAAGATCGAGCTTTTGAAGTTTCGGGAATCAAGACAGTACATTGGTTAACCGATTTCGAAAAAGTTTTGTTCGAAATGATGACCCATTGCGATACAATTTATATCAACACTAACGAACATTATCGCGCTACCGTGGAAACCGAAACCCGAGAAGCACGATTTATAAATTGGTGGAAAACCAAATATCCCGCACACACTTTGGCGAAAAGTAATCCCATTTTGCAACGCATTCGTTCCATAAAAGAAACCGAAGAATTGGATTTAATCCAAAATGCCTGCGATATTACCGAAAAAGGATTTCGAAGATTGCTTCCTTTCGTGAAACCCAACGTAATGGAATATGAAATCGAAGCAGAATTGATTCACGAATTCATCCGCAATCGTTCCAAAGGGTTTGCTTATACACCAATTATTGCCTCGGGAAATAATGCCAATGTTTTGCATTACATAGAAAACAACCAACAATGCAAAGCTGGAGATTTAATTTTATTAGACGTTGCTGCCGAATATGCCAATTATTCCAGTGATTTAACTCGAACTATTCCAGTTTCTGGTCGTTATAACGAAAGACAAAAAGCAGTTTACAATGCTGTTCTTCGTGTAAAAAACGAAGCAACAAAAATGCTAACTCCAGGAACACTTTGGAAAGAATATCAATTTGAAGTAGGCAAAATAATGAGTTCGGAATTGCTTGGTTTAGGACTTATCGACAAAGCCGATGTACAAAACGAAAATCCAGATTGGCCAGCTTACAAAAAATATTTTATGCACGGAACATCTCACCATATGGGATTAGACACCCACGATTACGGAAAACTAACCGAACCGATGCAAGCCAATATGGTTTTCACCGTAGAACCCGGAATCTACATTCCTGCCGAAGGTTTCGGAATCCGATTGGAAGACAATGTGGTTGTTCAAAAAACTGGAGAACCTTTTAACTTAATGCGAAATATTCCAATTGAGATTGAGGAGATTGAGGCTTTGATGAATTCTTAAAAAGAAAACAGATAATAGAATATAGATAATAGACGGTTTTCAGAGATGTGAGCCGTTTTTCTTTTACCCTATAAGACATTTAAGGACATTTAAGATTTTCTTATATGAACTTACATATCTTTTATGGTTTAAAAATTTTAGCCTTATTTTTGCTTCAAGTATAAAACA
>CALPPA020000178.1 GCA_943325355.2 Klebsiella pneumoniae
GAATTAGATACAAAACCGATTCTAGTTGTTTTATCATTATGATAGGCAGTAAAATCGTGAATTCCATTACTGTTTTTAATACTATCTGGAAGTATTAATACGGTACTGTCAATATTTTTGTAATTCAAATCTGCAGACTCAAACCTTTCCCATTCTGATTTTATTAAGTGTTCAATCTGATTTTTCTTGAGTGTTTTAATGGAATTTAATTGCTGTAAAACGCGATACTCTAAAACGTTTGAAAACTCTTTGTATGAAGAAAAAGACAATAATGCAATTACCATTGCAATTAAACTGTTAATTATAATAAGTATTAATGTTCTGATGCTCATTAAAATTTATTTTAAAAAGTAAGATAAAATTTGTTTAAGAGGGTAATAAATGCGAAAGCATTCTTGTTTTAGTTTTGTAAATATACTTGATTTTACGAATTAAATTTATGTCTTTTTTGACATCTGTTATTAAATTTTTTAGCAAGTATCCTATCACTACTGCTGAATTATTAAACTTAATTCTGAACTCTTTCAAAAATATTATTTAATCAAACCGTTTAAATTCTTATTTGCATCAGCCTTGATTGCAATATATGGTTACGTTTTTTTACTGTTTAATTCAAACTCGCCTTGAACATTTTCAATTCGTCCCAAGTAAATTTTTCACCATATTGTTCTTTCAAACCGTTTAAAGTTTCTTCTTTGTAGCCTTTGAACGCTTTTTCCAATTCCAATATTTTTTCTTCCGGCAAAACAGATGTAATTGCGATGGTTCCGGATTCAATAAGTTTGGCAATATGAGTTCCTATAGTTTGGGATGTGAGTTTTCTTATTGCTGCTATTTCTTTAATCGTATTCTTTTCGAGCCACAATTCATAGGTTTCTTGAACGGTAGATTTTTTAGGTTCCTTAGTGGCTTTTTTCTTTTTAGTATATCTATTCAAATCGGCTTCGTCCTCGATTAAAGTTACATTTACGGATTTGAAATCTTCTTGAATAATTTTTAGCTTGTTGATTTTGTAATATTTAATTTCATCGGAAGATAATTTTTCTTTAGATATTTCCTCGCCGTTTACGACAGTTTCTATCAATAATTTAGCTTTCATTAATCGCAAAACTGCCTTGATTTGTAGCTCTTCGAGAACGACCAACTCATCGTGAAATGCTTTTACTTTTTTGATTCTTATTACTTCTTGGAGTTTCCAAAGGATTTCAAAAACCAAATTATCCATTGGCATTAAAAAATAATTAGACGCTGCTTCTATTCGGTCCAAAACGTGTTTCAAATCAACTTCTTCTTGACTAAAAAGTTTGTTCAATTGCAGGATAAATTTCCTGGATGGTTCCAAAAGGGATTCAATGGCTTCAGTTTGTTTTCTTGCCCAAACGGCGTGTTTTGATTTCTCGGAAGTTTCGCCTTTTTCATCATAACTAAACTTATGATTTCTCCATTCTTGAGCCAAATCACTCCAATCAAAACTGCTATTCAGGAAATTATGAATAAAGTTTCTGGTTTCTAATTGCAATGAATTTTCGAGAGCTTCTTCGGTTGCTTTATTAAGCGAATAATCCATCACTTCCTGATCGTTTGAAATGCCATTCATTCGAAGCGGAGAAAGCAAAATTAAGCCGTTTAAAGAGCGCAAACGCGACAAAGCCACATATGCTTGTCCGGGAAGAAAAACCTGCGAAACATCGAGCGCAGCCTTGTCAAATGTCAATCCTTGGCTTTTATGAACGGTTATTGCCCAAGCGAGTTTTATGGGATAATGAACGAACGTACCAAGCACTTCTTCCTCAATTTCTTTAGTGTTTTCATCTACCTTATACCGAATGTTTTGCCATTCATATCTTTCGACTTCGATGGTTTTATTTTCTTCTGGAAAATGAACCAGAATTTCCTGAATCGAAAGCGATTTTATAAATCCCATTTTGCCGTTGAAATATTTTTTATCAAAAGACAAATCGTTTTTCACAAACATAACTTGCGCCCCAACTTTGAGTTTTAAATTTTCTTCAACAGGATATATCTTATCTGGAAAATCATCTACGATTTCGGGTTTATAGATTACTAATTTTCCGTCTAAATCTTCCAACGCTTGCGCATTCATAGCATCAGCTTTGGCATTGTGAGTTGTTAAAGTAATGTACCCTTTATTGGCTTTCAAATCAAAATCAGGTTTTACATATTGATTCAGGTTTTGAATATCTGCTGCGGAAATTTGGTTGTTCCGGAGATTGTTCAAAATAGAAATAAATGCATCGTCAGTTTGACGAAAAATTTTCGACAATTCAATATATAAAGGGGGATTTTGCTGTATAACGTGCGAATGAAAAAAGAATTTTCCCTTGTAATACGTTCGCAATGTTCGCCATTCCTCATCGCGAATAACGGGTGGCAATTGCAATAAATCACCAATAAATAATACTTGAACTCCACCAAAAGGACTGCTTTTTTTGCGAACAGTTTGCATCATAAAATCCATTGCATCCAATAAATCAGCACGAAGCATACTTACTTCGTCAATGATTAATAATTCCATATTTCTAATAACCGATTTTTTTAAACCACTCATTTTGAAGTGTCTACGCAATGTAGCTTTGGTTTCAAATTTGGTATTTTCAGAAAAATGGGGTGATGAATTATCCGGAATGAATCCTCCGAAAGGCAACTGAAACATCGAGTGAATGGTAACTCCTCCTGCATTTAATGCCGCAATTCCTGTTGGCGCTACCACAACCGTATTCTTATGTGTGGTTTGAATAATTTCGCGAAGAAGCGTCGTTTTTCCGGTTCCTGCTTTTCCCGTGAGGAAAATAGAGCGATGGGTTTGATTGATAAATCGTAGGGTATAAACAGCGGCTTCGGAGATGGTTTGCATTTGGCGTATAAATTAAAAGCTAAAATATTGTTTTAATATTGATATAACAAAAAATGTCACGCAATTGCGTGACATTTAATATACTAATTTTGCAAAATTATTTTTTAACCTCTTCTTTTGCAACAGGAGCTTTATATTTGTCATTCAATAATTTAAGGATGTCTTTTGTGATATCCAATTTATCTTCAGCATATAAAATACTGGCGTTAGAATCTCCTGTACCATAAATATATGTAAAGCCTTTTTCTTTTCCGTAAGCTTTAATAGTTCTTTTCACGCCAGCGACCAAACTGTCCATTTCTGTTCCACCTTCTTGTTGTAATTGTTGAGAAAGCGCTTGTTGCGCTTGAGCTAATTGCTGCTCTCTTCTTTGCAATTCAGATCCTCTTTGCTGTGCCCAAGCTTGACCGTTTGCTTGTGCTTGTGCTTGAAAATTTTGGGCTTCTTGTTTGAATCTATCAATTTCAGCTTGAAGTTGTCTTCCTTTTTCTTCACCTTTGGCTTTGTACTTAGCGTCAAGATCTTTTGTTCCTGTATATTCTTTCATTAAAACTGAAGTGTCTACATAAGCTGTTTTAACTTCCTTAACTTCTGCTGCTGGTTTATTGCAAGAAACAATTGAAATTGTAAGTGCAATAATTACTACTATTTTTTTCATTTTGGTGTTTTTTCTAATTTTTAAGAATTGGTAACAAAAATATAAAAAAATAAGCAGCATTGTCATAAAGTTAAAAAAATGCAGAAATATTTATGGTATAAGTATTTGTTATCGAGATTAATTATTTCATCAATTATGATTATCAAAACTGGATTCATCAGGCTTTGAATAAAGAATTTTGTCTAAACTTCGGGTGTAACTATTGGTTAACAGCAAAAAGAACGCTTAAATGAGCTTAAAATGAAATTTAGTTGTTTTTAATGATGTAAATGTGAGAAGAATATTCAAATTTCTCTTTTGCCTTCCAATTGGATTGCAATCCAATGAAAAAAGCCTTGATGAAATTCATTTTTCCAGATTTGTATTTTTCTGAAAGTAAACTCACATAAAAAGAATCAAATTTCATTGGAAGCAGTTTTTCCAATTTCATTTCTTCTTTTTCAAAAAGTAATTTTATGGCCGTTTTCGAAAAATGCCAGAAGTGAATTGGCACATCATAAGCTGCCCAAAATTTTCCGTAGTGTTTTGCATCGAATGATTTGAAATTGGGAACTGCAATAATTAATGTCCCTGTTGGTTTCAACAATCGTTTCAATTCTTTGATCTGTTTATCTAAATCCGGAACGTGTTCCAAAACGTGCCACATAGAAATCACATCAAATGAATTATTTTCTAGTTTGCTTGTTTGTTCAACAAAAGAGATTCCTTTATTTATCGCAATAGATTTTGCTCTTTCGCTAGGTTCCACTCCTATGGTTTGCCAACCGTTATTTTTTGCTGCCGACAAAAAATCTCCTGTTCCAGCTCCAATATCTAATATTTGTCCTTTATTGGATTGAAGCGAATTTATAAGATTAAGCTTATTTTTTAGAGAAATGCTTTTTATGAAATGATATAATTTTTCAAACAAAGAGCGTTTGTTGTCTGTGTGAGAAATGTAATCTTCACTTTCGTAATATTTACCCAAATTTTCTATACTTGGTTGCGGATGTGTGATTAACATATCCAAAATTTCGTCATAATACAAATCGAAAGTTTCTTTGGAAAGCGAATGATCTTTTACAGTAAGAAAATGTTTTTTGTTTGAAATGTCCATTTTTAGTGTTCAGTGGTCAATTTTCAGTAATCAGTTTAGCAACGATACCAAAGGTTTATTTATAAAATTTAATAATAGTTTCACGTGGAACAATTTCAGTATTCAGTGGTCAGTATTCAGTTAGCAACTGCACTGATCACTGAATACTAAATACTGAACACTTTCTCAACGTCCCATATAAATC
>CALPPA020000179.1 GCA_943325355.2 Klebsiella pneumoniae
GGAAATAGAACAGCTCAGGCTAATGCTATGTCTTTTAAAAACGGTGGATATGTGATTGAAGATAATACAAAATCTTTAGTTTTAGAAGTGAATAGTAAATTTTCAGAAAGATGGAGTAATACCTTCATCGGAGGATATGATTTACAGGAAGAGAATAGAGGTCTACAAGGAGGAGGGATGTTTCCAACGGTAGATATAAGAAATGGTTCTCCTACTGCAGCAACTTTAATCTCTGTAGGATTAGATCCATTTACTCCTGGAAATTTATTAGATTATTCTACTCTACATTTTACAGATAATGTTACAGGACGTTTTGGAAAACATACATTTGTGTTTGGAGCAAACTATGAAAGATTTATTTCTAATAATTTGTTTTTTCCTGCATCTAATGGAGTTTATGTTTTTGATTCATTAGCTGCTTTTACTGCTGCAGCTACTAATTCAGCAGCAAATGGTAACGCACCATCTTTAACTAATCTGCCTTCTCGTTTTCAATTTAGATATTCAGCTTTGCCAGGTGGAGAAGACCCAATGCAAGTTTTAGAATATAATAAATATGATTTATACGCTCAAGACGAAATCAAAGTAAATGATCAATTAACAATTACTGCTGGTTTGCGTGCGACATTGGTTTCTTTTAAAGACACTGCTATTGAGAACCCTTTGGTAAACAACTTGACTTTTGCAAATGGAGAGAAACTCAACACTGGTTTGATGCCAGATACACAAGTTGTATTTGAGCCAAGAATTGGTTTTAATTTAGATGTTACAGGAGATTCTAAAACTCAAGTTCGTGGAGGAAGCGGAATTTTTACAGGAAGACCACCTGCAGTATTTTTGTCAAATGCGATTGGTAATAATGGAGTGTTGACAGGATTCATTGATGTAAGTGGATCAGCTTTGGCTACCGGAGGTTATGGTTTCACACCAAATCCAGAAGAATATTTTACACCAACTGTTGCAACTTTACCTACTCAAGTCGATCTTGCCTTTACTGATACTGATTTTAAATTTCCTCAATCTTGGAAAACAAACATAGCGGTTGATCAAAAACTGCCATTTGGTTTTGTTGGTACTATTGAAGGACTTTTTAGTAAAAACATGAATGCTATGTACTATTACAATGCAAATTTAGAAAAGACTTTTACAACTTTTGCAGGAACTGATAATAGACCAAGATTTGCAGGAAATGATAATGGAGTTCGTATCAATGATAATGTATCTAACGCTATCGTTCTTGCTAATACAAACGAAGGTTATTTTTATTCTGCGACTTTCAAATTAGAATATCCATATAAAAAAGGTTTATGGGGATCTTTAGCATATACTCGTTCAGGTGCTGCTGATTTAATGTCTGCTGGATCTATAGCCTCAGGTTCTTGGACAAATGCAAGATCTATAAACGGAAATAATGATTTGTCTACAGCTACTGCTGATAATGATACACCTCATAGAATAGTTGGTGTTCTTGGATATAAAATCACATATGGCGAAAAATATGGAGGATCAACTTCGTTTAACTTAGGATATATTGGAGAACAGTCAGGAGTATTTACCTATACTTATAACGGAGATATGAATGGAGATAGAGTATCTTTTAATGACTTGATGTATATACCTAAATCAGCAAGTGAAATTCGTTTTCAACCACTTTCAGTTGTAAGTAATGGAGTAACTACTATTTATACAGAAGCACAACAACGAACAGCTTTTGATGATTATATCAATCAAGACTCTTATTTATCAGGAAGAAGAGGACAGTATGCTGAAAGAAACGCACACGTTCTTCCAATGTTACATAGACTTGATTTATCGGTAACTCAGGACATTTTTGTAAAAATCGCAGGAAAGAATAATAATTTCCAAATAAGAGCTGACATCTTGAATTTTACCAATTTGCTTAATAAAGATTGGGGTGTTTCTCAAAGAGCTACTAATAGAAACGTTTTGAGTTACAGAACTACTACGGCCGACGTACCATTCTATCAATTAGCGACTCAAACCGAGGCAGATGGAAGCAGATTCTTAATAAGAGACACTTTCCAAAAAAATGCTTCCGTTTTTGATGTTTGGCAAGCACAAATTACTTTAAGATATATTTTCGGAAAGTAATTTTATAACAACTATTTTTATAAAAAACCTCACTTGATTTTGTCAAGATGAGGTTTTTTTTATGCTTTTTTATCTATATTTGTTAAAACAAAAAATATTTTATGTACGAAATCATTCAAAAATTACATTCGGGTTGGGCTTATTTAGCTTTTTTATTATTGGTAATTGCAGTTGTCAATTCATTTATTGGGTTATTTTCTAAAAAAGAATTTACAGAAAAAGACAGGAAAATTGCGCTTTTTGGTTTCGCTGCCATTCACACCCAATTATTAATAGGCTTTATTGTTTATTTTGTTTCTCCAAAAGGGTTTTCACAATTAGGTGAAATGAAAGATGCTGCTTTAAGGCTAACTTCATTAGAGCATCCGTTAATGAATATTATTGGGATTACCTTGATTACCATAGGCTGGATGAAACATAAAAAGCTGACCACGAGTGAATCAAAATTTAAAACTTTTTCCATTTATTATGGTTTGGGATTAGTTCTCATTTTGAGTAAAATTCCTTGGGGATTGTGGTTCTAAAAAACGTATAAAAGTCCTGAAAAGGACTTTTTTTATCGAGGTATGGTTTTTGATAATTGGAGTTCAATAAAAAATTTAAAATGAAATCGAGGATTTTTTCATCCGTTCACCTTTAAGGCTTGGGTCACGACTCAAGCAATAGGAAACTAGCGAATCAATACCTGAACAGCAATTTTAAAATTATGACTAAAAAATTAATCACGCTTTTTCTTTCTATTGCCATTGTTGGTCTTGTAATGAGTCAAAACTTGATTACAGACAAGCAAAAGGCTGCAGCATCTAAAGACACTATTAATAAAAGTAAAACGCTTCTTTTGCCACAAGAATTCGTTCCGGATAGTTTGTTTCTAGCATCTGGAAAGTTTAAATTCTACAAAAAAGATGCGCACGCTTCCTATTATGCCGATAAATTTCACGGACGAAAAACCGCAAGTGGTAAAAAATACGACAAAACCAAATATACAGCTGCTCACAAAAAACTACCCTTTGGAACTATTGTAAAAGTTACAAATGAAGTAAACGGAAAATCCGTAATCTTAGAAATTAATGATAGAGGACCTTTTGTTAGATCGAGAGAAATTGACCTTTCTAAACGCGCCTTTATGGAAATTGCCAACAGCAAATCAACTGGGGTAGTTCTGGTAACAATTGAGGTGCTGCAAAAATAATTTTACCACCTCACAAAAGGATTCTTGCTTAAAAAAGAATTATAATATCGATTGTCATTGGTAACTTCTTTGCCCAGCCAAATTGGTTTTTCGAACGTTTCCGTTTCAGATTCGAGCTCAATTTCAGCGATGATCAAGCCTTCATTTTCGCCATAAAATTCGTCAACTTCAAAAATGTGATTGCCTATTTTTACTTCAAAACGGGTTTTGTCGATAATGCCTTTTTCACACAATTTCAATAATGCTCTAGCTTCATCAACAGGAATCTCTTTTTCCCATTCAAAACGTGACAACCCCGATTCATTAGAGGCGCCTTTTATGGTCAGGAATCCTTTATTCCCCTTTATACGCACTCTAACGGTTCGTCCAGGAACGGAGCTCAAATAACCCTGTGCAATTCGGTTATGGGTAAAAGCTTCTTTTTTGAAGTCTTCTGATGTGACCAAAAATTTTCTTTCTATTTCTATCATTTTTTTGGAGCTATTTCCAGCTATACACTTTAATCTTTTAGCACGCAAAAAAGCGTGATAAAAGGATTTTCGTTGCTATCTGGGCTTGTTAGGAACTTCAAATGTATAAAAAATCTCTGGGTATCTTGGACTAATAGTTTTTGCATAAATTTGTGAAATGTCCGAAATAATTCCAAATAGGAAAATCATACACATCGATATGGATGCTTTCTTTGCATCAGTAGAGCAAATGGACAATCCAGAATTGCGTGGGAAACCCATAGCTGTTGGTGGTGCAGAAAATCGTGGTGTAGTTGCCGCAGCGAGTTATGAAGCCAGAAAATTTGGAGTTCGAAGCGCCATAAGTGGTGTTTTGGCAAAAAAAAACTGTCCTGATTTAATTTTTGTAAGACCCAGATTTGAACGGTATAAAGAAATTTCAAACAAAATTAGAACCATATTCCACGACTATACTGACTTGGTCGAGCCGCTCTCACTTGACGAAGCTTATCTGGATGTCACCAATAATAAAAAAGGGAATCCGAGTGCCACTTTATTGGCACAAGAAATTAGATTGCGAATCCTCAATGAATTAGGTTTAACTGCTTCAGCAGGAATTTCTGTCAATAAATTTGTTGCTAAAATTGCTAGTGATTACAACAAACCCAATGGTCAAAAAACGGTTACTCCAGATGAAGTCATTCCTTTTCTTGAAGTATTACCCATCCGAAAATTTTATGGCGTGGGGAAAGTTACGACCGAAAAAATGTATCAATTGGGAATTTTCACAGGCTTGGATTTAAAAAGTAAATCCTTGGAGTTTCTTGAAAAACACTTCGGAAAATCGGGAAATTTCTATTATAATGTTGTTCGAGGAATTCACAACAGTGAAGTGAAACCAGATCGAATTACTAAATCCGTGGCAGCAGAACACACTTTTGATGTCAATCTTTCTTCCGAGATATTTATGCTGGAGCAACTCGAAAACATTGCTAACTCATTAGAAAAAAGACTTAAAAAACACCATATTGCTGGAAAAAC
>CALPPA020000180.1 GCA_943325355.2 Klebsiella pneumoniae
CGTCGGCTAATGCTTTTTCGAAAACTGCAATATTGACTGTATCGGGAGTCAAATTAACTGTTGTTGCTCTTTTGTGAATAAGGTTAATTTGAGCCCAACTAGAGGCAGTATTGCCCTGAGCTTCGGCTAACATCAACAATACATCGGCATACCGAATCACTGGCCAGTCATTTTCGGAATCATTCACAATAGTTGGTTTAGACATGTATTTATTCACATAAATTTGGTCAGGATTACCAACTCCATACACCAATAAACTTACTGATTTTCTAAGATCATTGATAGCATAGCTGTTAACCAACTCTTGACTAGGTGAATTATAACTTTTTCCTGCTCCAATTATTACTGCCGAACCACTGTTTTGAGGAGCAAACTGATTTGGCATTGTATTCCCTAATCCTGTTCCACCAGATTTAAATCGAACGGCAAAAATAATTTCTTTGTTCATTTCGTTTGTGATAGAAAAAACATTGGCATAAGTAGTTTCTAAACCGTAACCACTATTTGCTATTACATCATTCAATAAAACTATGGCATCCGCTTTTCTATTTAAATTTAGATAAACCTTAGCTAACAAAGCTTTGGCAGCCCAACTGTTGGCTGTTCCAACCTCTGCGGCAGCAATAGTACCAAATTTAGCCGCACTTCCATTTGCCGAAGCATTTGCTAAATCAGCTACAATTAATTTGTATATATCATCCACTGATGAGCGATTCGTTTGTTTGGCTTGATCAGGAGAAATGGGTTCGTCTATTAAAAATACCCCTCCATACAATCGAACTAAATTATAATATTGATAAGCACGAATAAAACAAGCTTCGGCAGCAAATTTCTTTCGTTCAACATCACTTATCGGAAGTGTATTTGCACCATATTCGATAGCGCCGGTAGCTCTATTGTAGTTTGCTCCCAATGCATCTAAAATATAATTGACACCTCGAATATTATTATACGTATTGAGCCAATAAGTATATAGGGCTTGATGAGAAGAGGTTGGGAAAAATCGGTCCAAATAATCCAAATCAAAGTTTACTGTTGAAGAGGTTCCTGGACTACTCATTATGGTATTGTCACTTCGCAATTCTGTAAATTGCCACTCATTTAAAACGGGCTTTTGAAGTCCATTGTAAATTCCATTTAATCCGGTACGCAATTCAGCTGCAGTAGAGTAATATGTTGCTGTATTGACTTGAGATTCTGGATACAAATCAATAATGTCATTACAACTGATTAGTGTTACCAAAAAAAGACCTATTATATATTTGAATGTTTTCATAATCAAACTTATTTTAAATTAAAAATTAATATCTAATCCAAAAACTACCGTTTTTGGTATCGGGAAAGCCCCTCGTTGGTATCCATCGATTAAGGTCGAACTATAGGGACCATTGTTGCTTCTTCCTTCTGTATTGATTCCTCTATAATTGCTTGGAGTATAAAAATACATATTTTGTCCTGAAAAATACAAACGCATCCCGTTCACAAGACATTTTTTAGCAAACTCTTCGGGCATAGTGAATCCAATAGTGATATCTCTAAGAGCAATATAGGAAGCATCTTCTACTACATAATCTGTCAACATCCAGTTAAAACCGCTAGTTTCAAAAGGTGTTTTTCCATCGCCGGGAAACATAGCACTAACCCAACGGTTTTCGGTATAGTTCAAGTTCGTTCTTTTGGTTTCATTGTAATTTGGATCACCATTAATCAATTGTCCTCCTTGTGAACCTTGAAAAGAGAAACCTAAATCAAAGGCTTTATAGGTAAAGTTATTAGTCATACCCCAAATAAAATCTGGATATGGATTTCCTATGATAGTTCTATCATTATTGTCAATGATTTTATCCCCATTAACATCTACTAATTTTAAGCCTCCTGGAATAAACATTTGTGCCAAAGGAGAGGTAATACCGGCTGCTTTAGCTTCATCAATTTGCGCTTGTGACAGCCACACTCCATCAGTTTTGAAACCATAATATTGAACTAAAGGATCACCCACTCTTGTTTGATACACTTCGGTACGTTCTCCTTGAGAACGTAAAAAGGTTTCTTTGCCCAACTCTCTAACTTTATTTTCTGTGTGGGATATATTGGCAGCAGTAGTCCATTTAAAATCTCTAGTTTTAATATTGGTGGTCGTGAGTTCAAACTCGATACCTTTATTATTCATACTTCCAATATTATTGATTACCAATGGAACACCAGTAAAGGCCATCGTTGGTTGATTTAACAATAATTTGTCTGTTGTAGATTGATAGGCATCAACCGAAATATTAACTCTGTTTTTAAACATCGACAAATCAAAACCTACGTTAGTTTGATACGTACTTTCCCAAGTAATTTCGGGATTGGATTGAATGTTAGGATTAGGCGCTAAACCTGGAACGTTCGTTCCTGTACCAGCACCCGAGATGTAATTAGCATTTGCTAACGAAGATACAAAAAGGAAATCACCAATTCTATTATTACCCGATATACCATAACTAGCTCTTAAAAGTAATTTGCTAACCCAATTTACATTACTCATAAAACTCTCGTTATTTACTTTCCAACCTATGGAAGCAGCAGGAAATGTTCCCCATTTATATCCAGGTCCAAAATAAGAACTACCATCAGTACGAATACTCATAGATAGAAGGTATTTATCTTTGTAGCCATAATTTAACCTTGCCAAATAAGATAATAATCCAATTTCATTATTAATATTAGCATTTGGCGAATCCGTTGGTACAGGAATTGTAATTAAAGTAGCGTTATTCAAAGTTCTAATATTATCACTTGGATACCCTTGACCTATAACCGTTTGATTGGTAGTTTTAGTAGTTTCAGCAGTAAACCCAGCAACAGCATCAAAAGAGTGATCTCCTATTGCCTTTTTATAAACTAAAGTGTTTTCCGAAAGTAAATCTCTAAAAGTAGTCTTTGTATAGACACCTCTATTAGCAATTCCATCTCCTGTAGCATCCGTATTTGTCCAATACAATCGGTCTGAATATCTCATAAAGGTACTTGCCATTGTTTTGAAGTCTAATCCTTTTGCCAAGTTTACGGTAAGGGTTGCCGCCCCTTGAAAACGAAACTCTTTTGTGTCATCAAACTGATTTGAAATAGCTCCCATCGGATTGTTTTGAGCAGAACCAAAAGGACTTGTTCCAGCTCTTGGAACCATAATAGTCCCATCTGGCAACAATCCAGTCATTCCCATTGCAGGATAAGTCAAATTACTAAAATGTCTTGGATGAGCATAATTTCCGGCAGTAAGAGAGGCCCATTGTGGATTTTGACTTACAAAATTTTGTGACAATTCATTATGTTGTACAGGAAGAAAACTAGGGTAGCGAATGAAATTCGTGAAATTCTCGGCAGGAGTTTCTTTAGTTTGATATTGTGGATTTATATTGATAGCTAATTTCACTTTCTTACTCAATTCCATATCTAATTTTGTCAAAAAATTAAATTTTTGGAAATCACTACGAATCATCATCCCTTCATCCCCATTATAGCCAAGAGAAACGTAATACTTAGAGCTCTTTGAACCGCCACTGGCACTCAATCCAACAGTTTTATACATACCTGTTCTTAAAACCTCATCTTGATAATCTGTTCCTTTACCACCTAAAAGTTCTTGCTCTACAAGCCACATTGCGTTGTTGTTTGCTGAGACTGTATTCTGTGCTTGAACCACGGTAGGATCTAACTTTTTCATATCGCGTTCCTTGTACAATAATCGAACATAATCCGAAGATGTCATCATTGGATAAATTTCGTAAGGATTTTTAACACCTGTTTGATAATTTAATTTAAACCGAACCTTGTCTGTTTTACCGCTTTTTGTCGTCACAATAATAACTCCACTAGCGCCACGCGAACCATAAATAGCCGCAGATGCTGCATCTTTTAACACTTCTACAGATTGAATATCAGCCATATTTAATGACCCAAGACCATCTTGATTGGGTTGTCCATCCACAATGATCAAAGGATTGTTTCCCGCAGTGATGGAACTAATGCCCCTGATGGTAATCTTTGGATTTGACCCTGCTTCAGACGAAGTATTTTGAATATTAACCCCCGCAATTTTTCCTTGCAAGGCCTGATCCACTCTAGATACTGCAAGTTCATTCAACTTTTCGTTTTGAAATTTTGATACCGAACCCGTAACACTTGATCTTTTTTGGGTTCCGTATCCAATGACAACCACTTCGTCAAGTGCGCTTAAAGACTCTTTTAAAACAATATCAATAGTTTTTTCTTTTCCTGCAATAACTATTTGTGTTTCGAAGCCTACAAAAGTATATTTCAAAATTGACTTAGAATTTTTGATAGCTATTGTATATTTTCCATCTATATCCGTAGATACACTCTTGTCTTCACAGGTGACAGTTACACCGGGAATACTCAACCCTTTACCATCCACAACGGTACCTGAAACTTTTGAGCCGGTCTGTGAATATATAAGGGAAGTAAAAATTAAGAGAAACAGTAAAATTGGTTTTTTCATAATTTATTCATTTTAATTAGGTTTTGGTTTTTTGTGTTTGTTTGTTTTTTTGATTCTTGTATAGAATTTAACGCAATCGATTTCTTTTTTTTATCTCATTTTTTTGAAAAATATTGATTCTGTTAATTATTTTTTTTAGGTAATAGTAAAAAAGTTTACAAAGAGGATGAAGCACTTGGTTGTTTAATAAATAACAAATGCTTATTCTACGATTCAAAATTAAAATTTATGTTAAAACAATATCAATAGTTTTTTCTTTTCCTGC
>CALPPA020000181.1 GCA_943325355.2 Klebsiella pneumoniae
AAAAGAAAAAGAAGAAATAAGCACGGATTTATGGACAGAATGGCTTCTGCAAATGGAAGAAAAGTCCTAGCTCGTCGTAGAGCTAAGGGAAGACACAAATTGACTGTTTCTAGCGAACCAAGACATAAAAAATAATGTTTGTATAAACATCATAAAGGCGTTACTTTTTTTAGTATCGCCTTTTTTTATACCTAATCGTTAAATTTTTTTGAAGTACAAGATTTAATGTTAAAGAATTAACTAAAATTAGGGAACTTTGAGCAAAAATAAAAACACAAACTAAATACACTATGCCAAAAGACAACTCCATAAAATCAGTTTTAATAATAGGTTCAGGTCCAATAGTTATAGGTCAGGCTTGCGAATTTGATTATGCAGGTTCTCAATCTGCTCGTTCCATTCGCGAAGAAGGAATCGAAGTAATTTTGATCAACTCGAATCCTGCAACGATTATGACCGACCCTTCGATGGCCGATCATATTTATTTATTGCCGCTGAATACCAAATCTATTATTCAAATTTTAAAGGAACATCCTCAAATTGATGCTGTTTTACCAACTATGGGTGGTCAAACCGCTTTGAACTTGTGTCTAGAAGCTGAAGAAAAAGGTATTTGGAAAGATTTCGGTGTAAAAATGATTGGAGTCGATGTTAATGCCATCAATATTACCGAGGATAGAGAGCAATTTAAACAGTTGCTTAAAAATATTGGTGTTCCAACCGCACCTGCAGAAATTTGTACTTCATTTCTTCGAGGAAAAGAAATTGAGCAAGAGTTTGGTTTTCCATTGGTTATTCGTCCATCTTTTACTTTAGGAGGAACTGGAGCTGCAGTTGTTTATAAAAAAGAGGATTTTAATGCGTTATTAACGCGTGGATTAGAAGCTTCGCCTATTCACGAAGTTCTGATTGATAAGGCTTTGATGGGCTGGAAAGAATACGAATTAGAATTGCTTCGAGATAAAAATGACAACGTTGTGATTATTTGTTCTATCGAAAATATGGATCCAATGGGAATTCATACTGGTGATTCTATTACGGTTGCCCCGGCAATGACGTTATCGGATACCACTTTCCAAAAAATGCGAGATTATGCTATTTTAATGATGCGCTCTATCGGAAATTTTGCTGGAGGTTGTAACGTGCAGTTTGCTGTATCGCCTGACGAAAAAGAAGATATCGTGGCGATTGAAATCAACCCTAGAGTTTCCCGTTCCTCAGCTTTAGCATCAAAAGCAACTGGTTATCCTATTGCTAAAATTGCTTCCAAATTAGCTTTGGGTTACAACTTAGATGAATTGCAAAATCAAATTACCAAATCGACTTCAGCGCTATTCGAACCAACTTTAGATTATGTGATTGTAAAAATACCACGTTGGAACTTTGATAAATTTGAAGGAGCTGATCGTACATTAGGGATTCAAATGAAATCGGTGGGTGAAGTGATGGGAATTGGACGTTCGTTTCAAGAAGCTTTGCACAAAGCCACTCAATCTTTAGAAATTAAAAGAAATGGGTTAGGAGCAGACGGAAAAGGATATACTAACTACGAACAAATTATCGAGAAACTGACTTTTGCTAGTTGGGATCGTGTTTTTGTGATTTATGATGCAATTGCTTTGGGAATTCCATTGAGCCGCATTCACGAAATCACTAAAATTGATATGTGGTTCCTGAAACAATACGAGCAATTATATACTTTAGAGAAAGAAATATCAAGCTTCAAGCTAGATACTTTGCCGAGAGAATTACTTTTAGAAGCGAAACAAAAAGGTTTTGCAGACCGACAAATTGCGCATATGCTGGGTTGTTTAGAAAGTCAAATACATACTTTGCGTATGACAATGAACATCAACCGTGTTTTCAAATTGGTTGATACTTGTGCTGCGGAATTCAAGGCTTTGACACCTTATTATTATTCGACTTTTGAAGCTGAGATCGAAAAAGCAAACGGAGAACGCTACGTTCACAACGAAAGTATTGTAACCGATAAAAAGAAAATAATTGTCTTGGGTTCTGGGCCAAATAGAATTGGACAAGGAATTGAATTCGATTATTCTTGTGTTCACGGAGTTCTAGCAGCCAAAGAATGTGGTTATGAAACCATAATGATCAATTGTAATCCAGAAACTGTTTCTACTGATTTTGATACTGCCGATAAATTATACTTCGAGCCAGTGTTTTGGGAACATATTTACGATATTATCCAACACGAGAAGCCAGAAGGTGTCATCGTGCAATTGGGAGGACAAACGGCTTTGAAAATAGCGGAGAAATTAGCCAAATACGGAATCAAAATTATAGGAACCAGCTTTGACGCTTTGGATTTAGCCGAAGACAGAGGACGTTTCTCCGAACTTTTATCCGAATTAAAGATTCCTTTTCCGCAATTTGGAATTGCCGAAACGGCTGAGGAAGCTTCTGCTTTGGCTGATACTTTGGACTTTCCTTTATTGATTCGTCCTTCTTATGTTTTGGGTGGTCAAGGAATGAAAATTGTAATCAACAAACAAGAATTAGAAGAACACGTAATCAATTTATTGAAACAAATTCCAGGAAATAAACTGCTATTAGACCATTATCTTGATGGCGCTATTGAAGCCGAAGCCGATGCCATTTGCGATGGTGAAAACGTGTACATCATTGGAATAATGGAACACATCGAGCCTTGTGGAGTGCATTCAGGCGATAGTAATGCGACTTTGCCTCCGTTCAATTTGGGCGAATTTGTGATGACACAGATAAAAGATCATACTAAGAAAATTGCTTTGGCTCTAAGAACTGTTGGATTAATCAACATTCAGTTTGCAGTAAAAGACGATATCGTTTATATCATTGAAGCGAATCCTAGAGCGTCTCGAACCGTTCCGTTTATAGCAAAAGCCTACAACGAACCGTATGTAAATTATGCTACCAAAGTGATGTTGGGACACAATAAAGTAACCGATTTTACTTTTAATCCGCAACTAAAAGGATATGCGATTAAGCAACCGGTTTTCTCTTTCAGCAAGTTTCATAATGTGAACAAAGCATTAGGACCAGAAATGAAATCTACAGGAGAAAGTATCTTGTTTATTGACGATTTGAAAGACGACCAGTTTTATGAATTGTACTCTAGAAGAAAAATGTATTTGAGTAAATAAGCTTAGTTTTTTATATTTAAAGAGCCCCTTCGGGGCTTTTTTCGTTAAATATAAAAATGGCGAGTAGCCATAAGAGCTTTTTTTAATGTTGTAGTTTTATTTGATTTGGGTTTTTAACGTTTTGCCGCTTTGCGAAGGCGGGGATTTTCAGTACTAAACTTCATTAGATGCAAAAAGCTTCAACTTAGCACTTCACTGTCACAGAAGCACGAAACCCCCGCTTTTGCAAAACGGCTGTTAGCAGATGTTTTTTTTACTTTTATAATAATTCATTTATTTTATTATCTAATTTTTTTAGTACGTTAATTGTCAGAACGTCATTTATATATTCAATTTTTCCATCTTTATCTATTACGATATTATAAGGATAATGCGGAATTTTAAATTGATCAATGATTATTTTTCCGTTTGGAACAATTTTAAAATCTAATTTATGATTTATTAAAAATTTGTTTATTGTTTCTTTATTGTTCCAAGTTACAGCGAAAAACTCTACTTCTTGATTTATGTATTTTTGTTTTAAATTGTTCAATTCAGGAAACTCAGCGACACAAGGTTTACATTGAGTAAACCAAAAATTTAAAACGATTATTTTCCCTTTAAGATTTTCAAGATTAAATTTTTCACCATTTAAATCTTCAAAATTTAGTTCGCCAATTTTTGAACCATCTAATTCATTTCTAAACTCTTTTTCAGCTTTAAGTTTATTTTTAATATCTGTCTTTTTATTCTTAATTTCTTCTTTAGTTAATTCTTTATTCAAAATTACAAGTTCATTACTTATTGTATCTTTTAAAAGTATCTGCGTATAATTTAATATTTTTGAGTTTTTTATTAAAGAATCATTTTCTTTTTTAGTGTAAGGTTTACCATTTTCGAATATAGATTTGATTGTAATTTTAGGATTTGCTTTTTGAATTTCAATAAACTCATTTCTGTCTATTTTTTTACATTCTTCAATAGTAAATTTCTTTTCTTGACTAAGTAGTATGTTACTAAATAAAAGAATTATAAAAAATACAAATATGTTTTTTGATTTCATTTTTTCGTGTTTTCAGGTAAAACATCTGCTAACTTGTATATAGGTCTGACAAAATCATACAAAGCCACCCGATTTTGGGTAGATTGGTCTGACAAACGTCATTCTTTTTGATAGTGCTAATATATAAATTATCAACTGGGTTTTAGACTCTTTGGTATTACTAATTTAAGCAATATTCTCCAATCCACCAGGAAATGGTCTGTAGGCATAATAATGCAAAACTTCTTCGATAGCAATTTTTAAAGCATCGTTTATAGGAAGCATAGTTGTTGCCAATCGGTAATCAATTTGGGACAGTTGCATATAATAATCGTTGAAAATAGGCACGTAAAGTCCCTTGCTGATGGCTTCTTCGGTGTTGTTGAAGTTTTCTAGTTGGTTTTCTTTGATGATTTTGCAGGTGGCCAACCGGAGTTCGCCATATTTGTCTCTACTGGCGGCATAACCAAAAAGGCGGCAAATTAATCCACGATAGCGATAGTTGCTACAGCTTCCGTTGTATTCTTCTAAAAGTGCAAGAGGTCGGT
>CALPPA020000182.1 GCA_943325355.2 Klebsiella pneumoniae
AACTCCACAGTTTCACTTCCTCGTAATTATTTTTTAGATTAGAAGTATTGGTGTCAGCACCAATATTACACCATTCCCCTATAACTGAATCTCCTAGAAAACCATCGTGCCCTTTATTGGAATATGAAAAAAGAACTGCATTTTTTACTTCGCCACCAATTCTGGAATGCGGACCAACTGTTGTTGCTCCGTAAATTTTAGAACCCATTTTTATCTGTGCATTTTCACACAAAGCCAATGGCCCCCGAATAACAGAACCCTCCATAATTTCAGAATTTTTTCCAATATAAATGGGCCCTGAAGAAGCGTTTAACGTAACAAACTCCAACTTTGCTCCTTCTTCGATAAATATATTTTCTTTTGAAATTGCATTAACACTTTTAGGAATGGGTTGCGATTTTCGATCTTCGGTCAAAAGTTCAAAATCTTCCCGAATGGCAGCATCATTATGGGAGAAAATATCCCAAGTATGCTCTATTCTTATACAATCACCTTCGAATTCTATAATGTCATAAGTATCAAAATCTACTCCTTCCTGATTTTCATCCGTGTAAAACGCTATATCATCTTCTCCTTTAAAAATGGCTTGATTTGACGACAGGTTACTCACCATTTCAGCTAAAATTGCATTAGGAAGAAAAGATGCGTTTATCATTATATTTTCCTCCATTTCGACCATAGGGAATTTCTCAGATAAATACTCCTCGGTTAAAGTCGTCGTGGTAGAACCTAAACGCATTTCCCATTTTTGACGAATCGGCATAATACCAACAAGAATGTCGGCAACTGGACGTGTAAAGGTAAAAGGTAATAATGCGTTTCTTGAAGGTCCGTCGAAAAGTATATAATTCATTTTGATATTTTTAATTAGGGATGATACAATGCATCATCCGTACTTTCAGATTCCAAAGTTACAAAGTTTTGAATAGCAATAAAAATAAAAAAAGCCCCACAAATTGTAGGGCTTTCTATTGTTATTAAACTGATAAATATTATTTACCGTGTTTAGCGTATTTAGTTTTGAATTTATCAATACGTCCTGCAGTATCAATAAGTTTAGATTTACCAGTATAAAAAGGGTGAGAAGTTCTAGAGATTTCCATTTTTACAACGGGATATTCAACACCATTAACAGTGATTGTTTCTCTTGTTTCTGCAGTAGATTTAGTGATAAAAACATCTTCATTAGACATATCTTTAAATGCAACTAATCTGTAATTTTCTGGGTGGACTCCTTTTTTCATCTTTATTTATTTTTGTGAGCGTTTTAATTTTGAAGCTTTCTCGTCTTTCGAAAAAGGTATAAATGCAACTACTCTTTTTGTATAAAACTCATTAATTATTTTGAGACTGCAAAAATACACTATTTTTTCAATAATCAAATCTTTACTTTACTTTTTTTATATAATTGTAAAAACCGATTTTTGCCCTTGAATAAATTGGGAATTGTTATATTTGTAAATTAATAATTTAAAACTTTCAAATATGAATGAGATTATCAAGAAAAACGGAATTACCTATGGAATAATTACTGGTGTTGTAAGCGCATTAATTACAGCAGCAATTTACGCAATTGATTTAAATCTATTTGTAAAGTGGTGGCTAGGGATAATGATTTTTGCAATTTACATCACTATTGGAATAGTTTTATTGTCAAAAACTAAAAAAGAATTAAAGGGCATATTCTCTTTTAAAGAGGCTTTCACTACTTATTTTCTCTCATCCGTTATTGGAATAGTAATATCTGTTGGTTTTAGTATACTTTTATTTAATGTAATCGACCCATCGGCAAAGGACTCATTAAATGAAATCATTATGAAATATACTGCTGAAACAATGGAAAAATTCGGTGCGCCATCATCAGCGATTAATGAAGCCGTTAAGAAGATGCAAGAAACTAATCCGTATTCTACCATAGAACAATTAAAAGGATCTATTTATAGCGTTGCTGGAAGTGCCCTTTTTGGTTTAATATTAGCTTTAATCTTTAAAAGCAAACCATCTCAAGAATAATAAACATAAATGAATTTATCCATTCTTATTCCGCTTCTCAACGAAGACGAATCACTTAAAGAACTTTATTCCTGGATTATTTCGGTGATGAAATCTAACAATTATTCGTACGAAGTCATTTTTATTGATGATGGAAGTTCTGATAATTCTTGGACCATTATCGAAGAATTAGCATCCGAAAATCCAAATGTAAAAGGCATTCGCTTTATGAAAAACTTTGGTAAATCTCAAGCCTTACACGCTGGTTTTGCCAAAGCTCAAGGCGATGTCATCATCACGATGGACGCGGATTTGCAGGACAGCCCAGAAGAAATTCCGGGATTATACGAAATGATTACGAGTCAAAATTTCGATTTGGTTTCCGGTTGGAAAAAGAAAAGATACGATTCAGTCGTTGCCAAAAATATCCCCTCTAAATTATTCAATTGGGCTGCTAGAAAAACTTCGGGAGTACAATTGAACGATTTTAATTGCGGATTGAAAGCCTACAAAAATGTAGTAGTGAAAAACGTTGAAGTTTCGGGCGAAATGCACCGTTACATTCCTGTTTTGGCTAAAAATGCTGGTTTTAGTAAAATAGGAGAAAAAGTGGTGCAACATCAAGCTCGAAAATATGGTGAAACTAAATTTGGTATGAATCGTTTTGTCAATGGTTTTCTCGATTTAATAACGATTTGGTTCCTCTCGCGTTTTGGCAAAAGACCGATGCATTTGTTCGGAGCAATGGGTTCTGTAATGTTTATTATTGGCTTAATTGCGGCAGGATTCATTGGGTTTATGAAACTATATAAATTGTACCACGGTTTGCCTTATGATTTAGTGACTAATAATCCTTGGTTTTATATTTCGTTAACCACAATGGTTTTGGGTACTCAATTATTCTTGGCAGGGTTTCTTGGCGAAATTATTTTGAGAACCAAGAATAATGAGGAACGGTACAAGGTTTCAAAGGAAATAAATTAGAAAAATTTGAGGACGCAATTCTTGACCTCAAAAAGATATACAAATTTTAAAAAATACAGATAAAATGGAAATCAAACAAAACATTTTAGACGCAGTAAACGAATGGTTAACACCAACATTTGACTCAAAAACTCAAGAAGCTGTTATCGAAATGATGACTTCTTCGCCAAAAGATTTAGAAGAAAGTTTTTATAAAAATCTAGAGTTCGGAACAGGTGGAATGCGCGGTGTGATGGGAGCTGGAAACAACCGCATCAACAAATACACGCTTGGAAAAAGCACCCAAGGACTTTCTGATTATTTGAAAATTGCGTTTCCAAACCAACCTTTGAAAGCCGTTGTCGCTTTTGATTGTCGTCATAACAGTAAATCGTTGGCGAAAGTGGTTGCCGATGTTTTCTCTGCCAATGGCATTCAAGTCTATTTATTTTCGGATTTACGACCAACTCCAGAATTGTCTTTTGCACTGAAATATTTGGGTTGCCAATGCGGAATTGTATTAACGGCTTCTCACAATCCACCGGAATACAATGGCTACAAAGTATATTGGGAAGATGGTGGACAAATTGTTCCTCCACAAGATGGAGACATCATCAACACGATTGAAAACCTGAATTACAACCAAATCAAGTTTGACGCCAATGAAGATTTGATACATTATATAGACACCGAAATTGACCAAGCTTTCATCAAATCGACTATTGAAAATGCCAGTTTTGGGACTTCGGCTGAAGCCAAAGAAAAACTGAATATTGTTTTTACTTCCTTACACGGAACATCTATAACATTGATTCCCGATACTTTTGCGCAAGCTGGTTACACAAACGTGAATATTGTTGAAGAACAAAGAGTGCCAAATGGCGACTTCCCAACGGTGAAATCTCCAAATCCAGAAGAGCCAGAAGCATTAGCAATGGCATTGGCATTAGCAGACAAAACCAACTCGGATATTGTTGTAGGAACGGACCCAGATTGCGACAGATTGGGAGTTGCTGTTCGAAATAATGAAGGCAAAATGACTTTGTTGAATGGAAATCAAACGATGATTTTGATGACTGCCTTTTTACTGAAAGAATGGAAAAAAGCAGGCAAAATCAATGGCAAACAATTCGTGGGCTCAACGATAGTTTCAACTCCAATGATTATGGAATTGGCCACAGCTTATGGTGTTGAATGCAAAGTGGGTTTGACGGGTTTTAAATGGATTGCTAAAATGATCAAGGATTTCGCAGAATTAGAATTCATTGGTGGTGGCGAAGAAAGTTTTGGATTTATGGTCGGTGATGCCGTTCGTGATAAAGATGCTGTTGCGGCAACTTTGTTGATTTGCGAAATGGCAGCACAAGCAAAAGCTAACGGAAGTACGGTTTATAAAGAATTACAACAATTATATGTAGCGCACGGTTTTTATAAAGAACATTTAATTTCGATTACCAAAAAAGGGATGGAAGGGTTAGCAGAAATTAACCAAATGATGTTTACAATGCGTAATAATCCAGTAAAAGAAATTAACGGTCAAAGAGTAATTATGCTGGAAGATTACAAATCATCTGTTGCTAAAAATTTATTGACTGGCGAAGAAGAAAAAATGAATGTACCTAAAGCTGATGTTTTGATTTACTACACCGAAGATGGTTCTAAAATTTGTGCTAGACCAAGCGGAACCGAGCCAAAAATTAAATTCTATATTAGCGTAAACACCGTACTTGATAATGTAGAGAATTTCACAA
>CALPPA020000183.1 GCA_943325355.2 Klebsiella pneumoniae
TATGGGGAAGTTTAGGGTTGTAGTAACAGAAATAGCCAAAAAACATATTACCCAACATCTAAAATCAGGTAATCAGTCTAGCATTTAACGAATTGAAAAGATTTTAAAAGAACTTACTGAAACCCCTTTTGAAGGCATCGGAAATCCCGAACCATTAAAGTATAGTTTAAGGGATTTTGGTCAAGAAAAATAAATCTTAAAGACCGAATGATTTATTCGGTAAATGACACTTTAGTATTAGTAGAAGTTGTTTCGGCAATGGGTCATTATTCTGATAAATAAAAACCTGTCTCGAAGGCAAACAAAAGGTTTGAACCAAAGAATTAAAAAAAATAGACTCTTTTCTTTCTCAATAAAAAAGGCACAAGAACCGAATCTTGAGCCTTTTGTGTTTAAAGGAACAAAACCATTTCGAATAAATTTTCTATATTTGTTTCATGAAGAAATCGGTTTTGTGTATTGGAGCAACGCTAGTAGACGAGTTGTATTTTTGTGAACAGCATTGCATTCCCAGCACCTCTAATCCTGCGACTAAAACCTCGAGTATAGGTGGTGTTGTTAGCAATATTGCCCAGCATTTAGGATTGTTACAACTTCATCCTTCACTAATAACCGCATTAGGCGCAGATGCTGATGCAGAGTACATTACCAAAAGTTTACACCAAAAAGGCATAGTGCTAGACCATTGTGTTTATGCTAATGACAGTACCGGAAAATACATTTCCATTATGAATCCTGACGGAAATCTGGTGGTAGCAGTTTGTCAAGACATTAGTAGCACATACCTCACCCCCGATTTCTTGGAGTCTAAATCGCACTTTATTAAAGAGTTTGACTTTGTAATTATAGACACCAATATCCCTGCAGCAAGCATTCAGTGGTTGATTGATTTCGCTAAAACCCACCAACAAAAGCTAATCATTGAACCGGTTTCGGTGGCCAAAGCGACTAAGTTGGCTGCCCTGAATCTGGAAGGTGTTTTTATGATTACACCCAATGAAGACGAACTAACAGCCATTGCCAATATAGATACTACCAATGAATCTGCTATGGCACAAAGTTTATTCCGTCGAGGTGTGCAACAGGTCTGGATTAGAAAAGGAAATCAAGGTTCGGTTATTTGCACTCCCTATCAATCGTTGGCTTTGGGAGTTCCTGAAATTAGCATTAGCGATAGTACAGGGGCCGGAGATGCTGCTTTGGCGGCTTGGGTTTTTGGTTATCTTAACCATGAAAACGAACAAACTTGTTTGCAATTAGCGCATGCGTTAGCACTGGAAGTTTTACAAATCAAAGGCGCTGTGATGCAGCACCTCAACAGCGAATATCTATATCGAATTAAAAATACCTATTATAATGAATACCAATAATTTTATCGTCCTGAGTCCCGAAGTGCAACATGCTTTGGATAACAATTTACCTGTTGTCGCGCTTGAATCCACTATCATCTCTCATGGCATGCCTTGGCCTCAAAATGCAATCACGGCAAAGTCAGTAGAGGATGAAGTACGAAAAAAAGGGGCTGTTCCGGCTACCATTGCTATCAAAGAAGGAAAATGCCTGGTAGGATTGTCGTCCGCAGATATTGATTATTTTGCTCAGGCACAAAACGTTTGGAAAGTGAGTTTGAGAGACATGCCTTTTGTTATTGCTCAAAAACTTCCGGGCGCCACTACCGTTGCAGCTACTATGCGAATTGCAGCTATGGCAGGAATCAAAATCTTTGCAACTGGAGGTATTGGTGGTGTACATCGAGGCGCTACAGCAACGATGGATATCTCTGCCGATTTAACTGAAATGGGACAAACTAATGTTGCTATTGTTGCAGCAGGGGTGAAATCTATTTTGGATATTGGCCTGACATTGGAATATATGGAAACACTCGGAATTCCTGTAGTTACATATGGTCAGAACGAATTTCCTAGTTTTTATTCGTCTAAAAGTGGTTTTGCCTCTCCTTTGCGATTGGATTCTACAACTGCTATTGCCGATGTATTGAAAGCCAAATGGGGATTGCAATTGAACGGCTCGGTATTGATTGCCAACCCAGTGCCTAATGAGTTTGAAATGAATCAGGATGCGATTGAACAACACATACTGAAAGCATTAGAAGCCGCCAAACAACAAAAGGTTAAAGGCAAAGAGGTAACGCCGTTTATATTAAAATACATTGCCAACAATACCAAAGGCGAAAGCTTGGAAACGAATATAGCTTTGATTAAAAACAATGCAAGACTAGCGGCTCAAATAGCAGTGGCATATTACAGTTAACAGCGCTTGGATAGTGTCTTTTATAAATCCTCTATAAGCAAATCTTTACCTTTCCTATAAAACAAAAAACACTAGTAAACTATTGTTTACTAGTGTTTAGAAATTGTACTTCTATATTTATTAATACTGTATCGGTCTTTCAGAACTAGACCGATACAGTATTTAATTATCTCGAATAATTCGGAGCTTCTTTTGTAATTGTCACATTATGAGGATGACTTTCGGTGATTCCACTGGAAGTAATGCGAACAAAACGTCCTGTTTCTTGCAAGGTTGGAACATCTTTAGCACCACAATAGCCCATTCCGGCACGAAGTCCGCCAATGAATTGTTGCATACTTTCTTCCAATTCGCCTTTGTAAGGAACACGTCCCACAATTCCTTCGGGAACTAGTTTCTTGACATCATCTTCCACATCTTGAAAATAACGGTCTTTTGAACCGCCTTCCATCGCTTCAACAGAACCCATTCCGCGATACGATTTGAATTTTCTACCCTCGAAAATTATAGTTTCTCCCGGAGATTCTTTGGTTCCTGCTAAAAGTGATCCTAACATTACACAATCAGCGCCAGCAGCAATTGCTTTTGGAATATCTCCTGTGTACCGAATTCCACCATCGGCAATAACAGGAACTCCCGTTCCTTTTAAAGCAGCTGCCACTTCTAAAACGGCAGAAAATTGCGGGAATCCTACACCTGCAATAACACGAGTAGTACAAATAGAACCTGGGCCAATTCCTACTTTTACACCATCGGCACCATTTTCAACTAGAAATTTGGCTGCTTCTGGCGTGGCTATATTCCCCACGATAACATCTACTTTGGGAAACTTCGCTTTTATGTCTTTCAACACATTGACAACACCTTGGGTATGACCGTGAGCAGTATCAATAATGATAGCATCGACACCCGCTTGTATCAAAGCAGTGGCTCTTTCGAGGGCATCTCCTGTAACGCCAATAGCTGCGGCAACACACAAACGACCATAAACGTCTTTGTTGGCATTGGGTTTTTGGGTGAGTTTGGTTATATCTCTAAAAGTGATTAATCCAACCAATTTATTTTCCGAATTAATTACCGGAAGTTTTTCAATTTTATAGCCTTGCAAAACTACTTCTGCCTGACCAAGAGAAGTTCCCTCGGCAACAGTAACCAAGTTTTCGCTCGTCATTACTTCGATAATCGGTCTGGCATTATTGGTTTCGAAGCGCAAATCACGATTGGTTACAATTCCTTTCAAAACTCTATTCTCGTCCACAATTGGAATACCACCAATTCCGTATTCTTTCATTGCTTTTTTAGCATCAGCAACGATAGAATTTAAGGGTAAAGTCACCGGATCGATTATCATTCCAGACTCAGCACGTTTTACTTTTCGAACTTTAGCCGCTTGTTGCTCGATAGTCATATTCTTATGCAAAACGCCAATTCCTCCTTCTTGTGCCATCGCGATTGCCATAGCGCTTTCGGTAACGGTATCCATAGCTGCAGATACAATGGGAACATTGAGTGATATATTTCTGGAGAATTTTGATTTGATACTCACTTCGCGAGGAAGTACATCTGAAAAATTAGGTACTAATAATACATCATCGTAAGTTAATCCTTCGCCGATAATCTTTGAGTTGTGTGCTATCATTGCAATTTGAAGTTGTAGTTAAATTGCGTGCAAATATAGACAATCTTAAGCAAAACAACATCATAATTAAGTTATAAATGATTAAATTGCAGTGTAAAACTATTTTTTGATTTTAACATTTATGTATTCCTTTTTTATATTTAAAAGACTTCAGAATATTACCTATGACACCATCAAACCATTCATTACAAGGACTTTCTAACGAAGAAGTTATTCAATCCCGAAAAGAAAACGGCACCAATTCCTTAGAGCATCAAGACAAAAACCATTTTATTGCTTCTTTGATTGAAATGTTTAAAGAACCAATGTTTTTACTGCTATTATTGGCAACCAGCATTTATTTTATCACAGGAGAATATAGCAACGGAATATTTATGCTGGCAGCAATTGTATTAGTTTCTGCTATTTCGCTCTTTCAAGAATCGAAAAGTCGAAACGCCATTGAAGAGTTAAAAAAATTATCGCAACCCAAAAGCAAAGTCATTCGAAACGGCGATATCATTGAAATTCCAAGTGAAGAAATTGTTTTGGGCGATTTAATTCAAACCGAAGAAGGCACTTTTGTTCCCGCCGATGGAACTATTATTCAATCGAATGATTTTTCGGTAAATGAATCTATTTTAACAGGAGAATCGCTTTCGGTTTTTAAAAATGAAAAATCCGAAAACAATCAGGTTTTTCAAGGAACGATTGTGGCTAGTGGCTTGGCTATTTGTGAAGTTACCGCCATTGGAAACCAAACGCAACTGGGAAAAATTGGAAAAAGCATCGAATCCATCGTCGAAGAAAA
>CALPPA020000184.1 GCA_943325355.2 Klebsiella pneumoniae
GCCAATCACAAACTTCCTATAAGGTCTTGGATAAAAATCTACCAAAAAAGCTATCAAATCCAAATTAACAACTCTTGTTGTTTCCGTTTTTCCTTTCAAAAAATTACCTATCGGTTTCAACTTATCTACATCAAAGCATTCCATTTGTTTACGCTTACTTGACTCCTTATTTAATTCAAAAAAAATATTTAGTATTTCTTGATCTTGTTTACTGATTCCATTATCAAATAAAAGCAAACACAAAGTCTTCAATTCAGCAGGAGATGGATTCATCAAAAAACTTGAATATTCACCTGTTTTTGCTTCTTCATATTTGGCCTTTACCCCCTTTATATACTCCTCAATAGTATTAGTCTTCATAGGCATTATTGGAATTAATCGGAATCGTTTGGAATTATTCGGAATCATCGGAATAATCGGAATCCATTGCTAATAGTCGCTCAAAAACACTATTCCTTTGCTTCAGAATTAGTTCTTGTCTTGACCTGCAATCAAGGCAAATGTACGAAACTAGTTCTATAAAAGTGTTGCTCAACAGTATGAAAGGTTTATCCGGGAAGTATAAATCCAGTTATCCTGTTTCAGCACACTTCACTTCCCAAAAAAGCAAAAGAGCAGTCCATTTTAATGGGTTTCAGCTCAGGCAAGGATTCGATTTTACAATCGGACAGCCTAAACTATGTCTAATTTTTAATTCCAAAAAAATGAAAAGAATACTTTTTGTATCGATGTTTGTCATCGCCAGCCTTGTTCAATTTTCTTGCACTGATGATAACGCTACAGCGAAAGATAATAAAGCAACAGTAGTAGCAAATGGAGCTGGGGATCTAATTACAGTTCCTCCAATAAAACCATAATTTCAAAATTATTTATTTAAATAGGTTTAATTTAATTGAATAATTTTCTGTATTTTCGGGGAATGAATCTTAAAAAAGTCCATTTCCCGATTTACATTTTAATAGTGGTATTATTTTACACGTTGCAATCCTGTGAGAAAAAATCGTTAAAAACACCAGAAAAAAAAAGTAATTTAAAAGAAATTGATAGTCTCATCGACCTTGGCGACAACTATCTTGAAAAAATAAAATACGATAGTGCCTTCTATTTTCATAATAAGGCAAAGTCTCTTTGTAATCCTAGAACAGACAACACCCGAATTATTTATTCGTTGACAAAAATGTCCGAAATTCAACAAAACAATGGCGATTATTCCGGTAGTGAAGCCACCGCTGTTGAGGCAATCCCATTTTTAAATAAAACTATAGATCCATCCTATGAATGCTCCATTTATAATTTACTTGGAGCTGTTTATCAAAAACAAAATGATTATGATAATGAGCTATATTATTTCAACAAAGCATTCAATTTAAAAATCGATAGCATTAGAAAACTAATGACAAAACAAAATATCGCTGTGGCATATATGGCCAAGAAGGACTATAATCGTGCTATACAAATCCTCCTTCCTTTGACTTTGAAAAAAGAAGTCATTAACTTTCCCATACTATTTTCAAAAGTGATTAATAATTTAGGTTATTCGTACTTCAAAGTAGGTAATCCCATAGGAATTGACTATTTAAATGAAGCCTTAAAAATAAAAAAAGGAATAAAGGGTGATTGTGGAATAGCGTCAAGCTATCTAAATCTTTCTAATTATTATAAAGAAAGTAATTCAAAGTTATCCAATGAATATGCTCGATTGGCATATGAAAAGGGAACAAAAGCGAATAATATTGATGATCGATTAGATGCGTTAGCAATACTAATTCAGACCAGTACTGAAAATCAATCGAAAAACTATTCCGAAAAATACATCCTACTCAACGACAGCATCACTAAAGTCAGGCAAAATGCACGAAATCAATTTGCCAAAATAAAATACGATTCTAAGAAAGAAAAGGAGGAGAACCTACTACTGAAAACCCAAAAAGCAGAAACTGCACTTCAATTGGAAGAACACAAAAACAGAAACCTGATTCTGTATTTCATCGTAGCCATGGGTATTGCCGCAACTGGTTTTATTTCCTTTTATCTAATTGCTATAAACAAAAGAGAAAAAATAAAAACCTCCTACGATACCGAAATCCGAATTGCCAAAAAATTACACGACGAGTTGGCAAACGATGTCTACCATACTATGGCTTTTGCCGAAACACAGGATTTGTCTTCGAGTCAAAACAAGGAAATATTGCTCACCAATCTAGATACCATTTATTCCAGAACCCGCAATATTTCAAAAGAAAATAGCACAATCGACACTGGATTGCATTTTGTGGTGGGTCTCAAAGAAATGATGTCGAGTTTCAATACTGATGCCGTCACTATTTTGATTAATGGTATGGATGCTGTCGACTGGAATGCTTTGGAAACTAACAAAAAGATTATCGTTTATCGTGTGCTACAAGAACTGCTAGTGAATATGAAAAAACACAGTCAATCTAGTTTAGTCGTCATCGCTTTCAAAAAAAATGAAAATAAATTACAAATAGATTACAGTGATAACGGGCTTGGAGCAGCATCTGACAAAATAAATTCGAGAAATGGACTCCAAAATGTGAAAAACCGTATTCTGGCTATAAAAGGAAGCATTACTTTTGATACTAAACCTGGAAAAGGATTCAAATCAAGTTTCGCAATTCCTATATAACTAACTATTATGTTTAATAAAGTTATAGTAGCCGAAGATTTTGACAGTATTAGTATTACTGTAATAAAAGCACTAGAAGAACTTTCTATTCAAGAAATTCACTATGCTAAATACTGTGATGATGCTTTTTAAAAATACTAAAAGCAATTCACGAAGATGCTCCGTATGAATTATTGATTAGTAATTTGTCATTTAAAGCGGATCACCGTGAAACTAAATTGAACTCAGGTGATGAATTGATAGCAGCAGAAAAAAAAATACAACCCAATATAAAAACGATAGTTTTTTCAATTGAAGATAAATCTTTTAGAATTAAAACGCTTTTTAATGACTTTGGGATTAATGCCTTTGTGGCCAGGGGAAGAAACATATTCCAGAACTAAAAAAACCATTAAAAGTGTATCAAACAACGACACGGAAATCCTGTCTCCTGATTTGTCTCATGCCCTAAGAGATAAATCACTAATCGAAATTGAAACCTATGATATTTCTCTTTTGAAATTATTGTCTAAAGGATTAATTTTAGATGAAATAGCATTAGATTTTAAAAGTTTAGGAATTGTTCCTAATGGTAGCAGTAGTATAGAGAAACGAATTAATAAGCTTAAAATATATTTCAAAGCAAACAATAATGTGCATCTTATAGCAATGGCAAAAGATCTTGGGGTACTTAAATAAATTAAAATACTACGTTTTCTGTTTTTTCTTTCTAGCAGCAGGAAACAATACATTATTTAAAATCAATCGATAACCCGGCGAATTAGGATGTAAATCTAATACTGTAACAGGATCGCCTACTCTATGCTGATAATCTTCTGGATCGTGACCGCCATAAAAAGTAAACATTCCTTTGCCTTTTTCGCCGTGGATGTAACGTGCTTCTCCATTAAGTTCGCAAGTTCCCATAATCAATATATTTGATTTAATTAGAGTTTGGTCGAAAGCTGTTGTTTGCCCCATAAATCCTTTTACTAATTGCGTATGATTTTGACACAACATACTTGGAATTGGGTCCCATTTTGCCGAAAATTCCATAAGGGTAAAATAATCTCTTTCCATTGGAATCAATCTTTTTTCGGTCATATCAATATTCGAAAATTCGTAATGTTCTGGTTTTCTGTCTAAAATAAAATCTTTGAATGCCAAGGAATTAGTAAAATTTATTTTGGACTGATAATTGGCTTCACTCGCATCGCCATCAAACATAGACTCACAAATATCAACTCCATCTGCAGCCAAGGCAATATCAAAACTATCCGTTGCAGAACACATCGCAAACATAAATCCACCACCAATAACAAAGTCCCTTATTTTTTTGGCAACAGCTCCTTTTTCTTCTGAAACTTTTTTGTAACCTAATTTTGCTGCTAAAGCTTCCGAAGTAGACTTTTGTTCGATATACCAAGGCGAATTTCTATTCGAACCAAAAAATTTACCATATTGACCCGTAAAATCTTCGTGATGTAAATGCAACCAATCGTAAAGTATCAATTGATCACTTAATACTTCTTCGTCATAAATAGGCGTAAACGGAATTTCAGCATACGTCAAAACTAAGGTTACTGCATCGTCCCAAGGTTGTTTCCCTTTTGGAGTATAAACAGCGACTTTAGGAGCTTTTTCGAGTACAACAGCTTCCATATTTTGAGAAGGACTGGATATTTCTTCGAGAATTTGATTCGTTTCGGCATCCGAAAGAATTTCAAAACTCACACCTCGAATTTGACATTCTTTACGAATTTCGGGAGCATCAGCCAACAAAAAAGAACCACCACGGTAATTAAGCAACCAACTGGCTTTGTATTTTTTATCAATACACCAATAAGTTATTCCGTACGCTTTTAGGTGGTTTTGCTGCGTGGTTTCATCCATTGGCAACAATATAAAAGAAGCCTTTGCATTAAAGCAAATCAATATAAGAATAATAAAGAAAAACTTTTTAGAAGCCATTTTAATTGAATTTATGTCAAATATACAAGTTTTTTATTTGACCAAAAGGATAAAAAAATTCGCTTTAAAAGCGAATTTCAATATTATTTTCTAGAACGGCA
>CALPPA020000185.1 GCA_943325355.2 Klebsiella pneumoniae
ACACGCATTTACCAGTAATAAAGACACAAATATCCTTTCGACTTTGGACACCAATTCCATCATTCAAACTGATTATTTAACGGTTTCTCCCGATGAAAATCTAGAAAAATTAGTGGAAATGATTTCGCATTCTAATCAAGTTATTTTTGCCGTTGTCGATTCGGAAAAAGAATTACTTGGCATAGTTCATTTCAATGATATTAGAGAAATAATATTTAACCAATATAGAGTAAAATTTACTTTGGTAAAAGAAATAATGAAAACTTCTATCGACGTTGTTTACCCAACCGACAGTATGGAAACAGTGATGAATAAGTTCGAAAAAACAAAAGTTCACTTTCTGCCTGTACTCAAAAATGGAAAATATTTTGGATTTATTTCTAAATCATTAGCTCTTGAGGCATATAGGACTAAACTTCAATCAATGTCAATAGAGTAATTCCGCACTTATTAAACACTCATTATGTCAGCATTAGAAAACAGTTTTTTGCAACTTGAAAATATAAAAGTCATTGATGACTCCATTCCTTATTCGGAATATACTCCTATTGATTTGTCGATTGCAAACACGGATTTATCCAAAATAGATTTGGTAAACGCCGAAATTTTTGAAACTTTCATCGAAAATCACCTTCGCAAAAACAATTCAAAAGTGGCTTTTGGTGGCTACAATGAAGAACGAAATTTATACAAATCTAGCCTGATTTTTAATGATGAGGAGAAAGAAGAGCGTAGCATTCACATCGGGATGGATTTATGGATTAAAGCTGGGACCCCTGTTTTAGCTGCACTTGACGGAATAGTTTATGGCTTTGATTTCAATGCAGGCAAAGGAAATTATGGTCCAACAATTATTTTGAAGCATCGTATTGAAAACCAAAGCTTTTATACTTTATACGGACATTTATCCGTTGAAAGCATCGAGAATATTGAAATTGGAACCCTTTTCAAAAAAGGACAACAACTAGCCACATTGGGTGATGCTGCTGTAAATGGCGGTTATTCCCCTCATTTGCATTTCCAAATTATAAAAAATATTGGTGAAAATTTTAGTGATTATCCCGGCGTTTGCAACAAAAAGGATTTGGATTTTTATTTAAAGAATTGTCCAAATCCAAATTTATTATTGAAAATTCAATAATAACAATCAGAACTGCTTTTCAACACTTAACAATGATATTCTTAAAATTTAAGTAAATAGTAATTTTATTGTTATAATTATTAATAAAATAAAATAATTTTATAAAATAAATTATTAGTTTTACTATATATTATTTTTTTAATGACAGCAAACGAAAACACCATCCATAAATTCTACACCGCTTTTGCCAATGCAGATGCGGAAAAAATGTGTGAATGCTATCACCCAAACGTTGAATTCAGTGACCCTGCTTTTGGAATATTAAAAGGAAAAGAGGTTTGCCAAATGTGGGAAATGCTCATCGAAAGAAGTAAAGGAAATATAAAAATCGATTTCTCCCAAGTAAAAGCTAACGAACATCTTGGTTCAGCTTTTTGGATTGCAAAATATAATTTTAGCAAAACAAACAGAGAAGTAGTAAATACTATAGCTTCAAAATTCCATTTTAAAGAGGGTTTAATCATAAAACATACCGATGATTTTGATATTTGGAAATGGGCTAAACAAGCGCTAGGTCTGAAAGGATTTCTTTTGGGCTGGACTGGTTTTATGCAGAATAATATTCAAAAACAAGCCCGAATGGCTCTAAATAAGTACAGCGAAAAAAAAGAGATTTAGATTCAGAATTTAGATACTATTTTCTTCCGCTCAATCGAGCAAGAAAAATAATTCGTTTACATAGATATTTTTGATAAATTCAACCCTCTAGACAAAAAATATCATAAGTATCGCTATAATTTAAGGAAATATTTCTTAAATTTGGGTGTTTTAGGTTTTTGTTTTAAACAACATATTTAAATCAGACTCTCCAATCACGTCGAACTAAGAATAGTATTTCAAAGATGAAAGCACCAAAAAAGAAAGAGGAAGACCTCTTGTTTTCAAAAACTTCCGAAAATACCCCCCCTGACACTAAAGATAACAGCGACTTCCCAATTGTTGCCATTGGAGCTTCTGCTGGCGGATTGGAAACGTTAGAATTGTTTTTTTCTAATATGCCGGAAGATAAAGGAATGGCTTTCGTCATTGTTCAACACCTTGATCCAAATCACGTGGGTATGATGCCGGAGTTGTTGCAAAAAATGACTTCTATGACCGTTTTTCAAGTTACTGATGGTCTAAAAATAAAACCCAATTGCATTTATGTCATTCCGCCTAACAAAAGTATGTCGATTCTTAACAACACGCTGTATCTTTTTGCCACAGTGGAAACCCAGGGAATTCGTTTGCCTATTGATATATTCTTTCGCTCGCTTGCCAATGACAGACAGGAAAAAAGCGTTGGCATTATTCTTTCAGGAATGGGTTCTGATGGCAGTTTAGGGGTAAAAGCCATTAAAGAAAAAAATGGTTTAGTGCTGGTACAAGAACCGTCATCAGCAAAATTTGATTCAATGCCCAGAAATGCAATACAAGCAATAACACCAGATATTATTGCATCAGCTCCAGAATTACCAGCCAAACTAATTGAGATTCTTCATTTTATGCCGCAACCCAAAAAAGATTTAGAATTAGATGCAAGTAATAAAAGTAATATTGATAAAATAATAATCTTACTTCGCGAACAAACGGGCCACGATTTTTCGATGTACAAAAAAAATACTTTATTTCGCCGTATCGAAAGACGTAAAGGCATTCATAAAATAGAAAAGATTCAAAATTATGTTCGTTTTATGCAGGAAAACCCTAATGAAACCCAAATACTTTTCAAAGAATTGCTTATAGGTGTAACCAACTTTTTTCGTGATCCTGAAGTCTGGAAAAAACTGCAAGAGCAAATACTTCCCGAAATGCTGGAAAAATTTCCAAATGGCTACACACTCCGAGCATGGGTTCCAGGATGTTCCACCGGTGAAGAAGCGTATTCGTTAGCGATTATTTTTAAAGAAGCTTTGGCAAAAATTAAAACCCAAAAAAACCTGAGTTTACAAATATTTGCCACTGATCTTGATACTCAATCCATAGAAAAAGCACGAAAAGGTATTTTTCCGTCAAACATAGTTGCCGATGTTTCCCCAGAACGTATTTCCCAATTTTTTATTGGGGACAACGAAGGCTATCGTGTCAATGCTGTCATACGCGAAATGGTGGTTTTTGCTCCACACAATGTAATCAAAGATCCTCCATTTACAAAACTCGATATTCTTAGCTGTCGCAATATGTTGATTTATATGGAAGCCGAATTACAAAACAAATTGATGGCACTATTTAATTATAGCCTTAAACCCGGCGGAATTATGGTTCTTGGATCAGCCGAAACTCAAGGTACAGGCCATGAAGGCTTTGAGGTACTTGACACCAAATTAAAAATATACAGACGCTCATTACTATCACCAGTATTAGGGCTTCTCGATTTTCCCAGCTCCTTTTCGATAAATAATAAAACTAAACCTCAGATGAATTCTCCTCAAAAAGTTGTTGAAAATATACAAACTCTCACGGATCAAATTTTGCTTCAGCAGTTTACTCCCGCTAGTGTGCTGGTAAACGAAAAAGGTGATATTATTTATATCACTGGTCGAACCGGAAAATATCTGGAACCCGTTGCCGGAAAAGCAAATTGGAATATTTATGCCATACTTCGCGAAGGATTACGAATAGTCTTTCCCGCAGCATTTCAAAAAGCATTAAAAACGTATGATGCAATAAAACTAAATAATGTAAAAATAGAAAATGGCAAAGTTAGTTATGTAAATGCCACAATTCAGCGGTTAGAAAAACCCGAAACTATCAAAGATTTGATTCTGATTGTTTTCAGCGATGAGCCAGAAAATGAGGGTTCTAAATTGGAGAATCCAAAAATAAATAAAGAGGGTTCTACTGTACAACATTCTGAACTCGAAATGGAACTCCTCCAGTGTTATAAAGATCTACAAACCGTTCGTGAAGAAATGCAATTGTCGCAGGAAGAACTAAAATCGACAAATGAAGAGCTGCAATCTACTAATGAAGAATTACAATCCACTAACGAGGAATTGACCACTTCTAAGGAAGAAATGCAGAGTTTAAACGAAGAATTGCAAACCGTAAACAGTGAGCTTCAAAATAAGGTATCCGACTTTTCACGCGCAAATAACGATATGAAAAATCTGCTCAATAGCACTGAAATTGGCACACTATTCTTAGACAGAGATCTCAATATTCGCCGGTTTACAGATCCAATAATGGAAATATTCAAAGTACGAGCCTCTGATATTGGGAGACCTTTTACTGATTTAGTTACTAAACTGAAATACCCAGAAATTGGATATAATGCCAATTTGGTTATCAAAAACCTGACAGCAATAGAAACTGAAAACGAAACACAAGATGGAAGATGGTTTGACATTAAAATTTTGCCTTACCGCACTATTGATGATCATATTGATGGGTTGGTGCTCACCTTCAACGATATTACCAAAGCCAAAAAACTAGAAATAGAATTAAAAGAAGCTAATGAATCCCTCCAATTAAATAGAGAAACCCATTACCGCCACCTTTTTGAATCTGCCAAAGATGGAATTCTGATGCTAGATGAAGAAACAGGAAAAATTACCGATGTGAATCCGTTCTTGA
>CALPPA020000186.1 GCA_943325355.2 Klebsiella pneumoniae
ATGAAGACTTTACCAATAGTTTTTGGCTTAAATCGAACATCAAAATTGGTTTTTGGATTGAGTTTAATTCCCATAATTTTAATCTTAAATTACATCAATACCAATTTGTTTGCTTCGGGATTGTTGTATGGAACTCTTTTTGGATTAGTTTTTATATTGGCTCCTTTAATCTATTTTACGACTAAAATTTGGTCTGCAAATAATAAACAAGATTTTCATCATTTGAGCACCATTCTAAAATGGATTCTGTTTTTTGGAATACTTTCGATTGTGGTCATCAGCTTAAACATAAAATACAATGCTTAAAAATAAATTACAAAAATACAAGTTGATTTTGGCTTCGGGTTCGCCAAGACGCCAGCAATTCTTCAAGGATCTAGACTTAGATTTCGAAATTAGGTTGAAAGAAATTGAAGAAATTTTTCCGTCTGAACTCAAAGCCGAAGAAATTACCAATTACTTGGCTGAATTGAAAGCCAGTGCTTTTGAAGGAGAATTAAATTCCAATGAAATCCTTATTACCAGCGACACCATTGTTTGGCACAACAACAAAGCTTTGGGTAAACCAAAAGACGAGCAAGATGCTTTTGATATTCTAAAATCATTGTCGAATGCTACTCACGAAGTTATCACCTCAGTTTGTTTTAAAACCAATTCAGAAAAAACTGTAATGTATGAGGTGACCAAAGTTACTTTCTGTGAATTGAGTGACGAAGCCATTCGCTATTATATAGAAAAGTACAAACCTTTCGACAAAGCCGGAGCATACGGAATTCAGGAATGGATTGGTTTTGTTGGCGTTTCAAAAATTGAAGGTTCGTATGCCAATGTGATGGGGATGCCAACGGACAAAGTCTATGAATATTTAACTAATTTAGCATAAAATTAGGACTATGGACTACTTAAACGATTATTCAAAAGAATTAGTGGCAACTGGAATTTTACTAATCTTGGTAATTTTGTCACGACTTATTGTTTCCAAATTAGTAAGAAGTTTTGCTAAACGAAGTCAAACTATTGAGAAAAGAACCCGATTAGTACTCAAATACATTCATTTACTAATGAATAGTATTGCAGTAATAGCTCTAATTATAATTTGGGGAGTTGAATCGAAAGATATTTTTATAGTATTTTCTTCTATAGCAACAGTTGTTGGAGTGGCTATGTTTGCACAGTGGTCGATTTTGAGCAATATTACTTCTGGGATTATCTTGTTCTTTTCATTTCCATACAAAATTGGTGATTATATTTTCATTCACGATAAAGATTTTCCAATCGAAGCCGAAATTGAAGATATCGGAGCTTTTCACGTGTATTTGAAAACCCAAAAAGGCGAGATTATTGTTTATCCTAATAATTTAATGTTGCAAATAGGAATAACAATTTTAAAACATCCTGATGAAGTAAAAGAATATACGGATTAATTTTTAGTGTTAATTATATAAGAATTTCAAAAAATAATACAACACTTTAGACGTATATAAATCTAATATTTGCTTGTTAAACCAATTTGCTAATGAAATAATTTTAGCAGCTCATATTATTTTTTTTGGATGCTTAATAAACTAAAAATAGTTTTCCTAATTTTTATATTCTTTTGCTTTAAAATGTCTTTTTCACAAGAAATTGTTCCAAAAAAAGATAGTTTAGAAGTGTATAAGGACTTACAAACCTATTCAAAAAAACATAAATTCACCAAGTTTGTGCACAAGCTTGTTTTTAAACCCGTCAATTCCAAACAGAAACGTAGAAAAAAAGTTGTTCGGCAAAATTATCAAGCCTTTGAAGGTAAGATTATTCGAAATATCAATATTGTTACGCTGGATCCTTTTGGTTATTCTGAAATTGACTCTACAAAAAAACCGAGGAACTGGGTAGAGAAAAATGGAAATCGAATTCACATCAAAACTAAAAAGTTGGCCATTCAAAACGTATTGCTGATCCGGGAAAACACACTTTTGGATTCCTTATTGGTAAAAGAATCGATGCGTCTGATTAGAGCACAAAGTTATATTAATAGAGTTGCTATTGCTACAGAATTAGTTGAAAAAAATGGCGATTCAGTTGATATTTTTATTCGAGTTTTAGATACTTGGAGTTTACTGCCGAGAGTTTCTGCTTCAGATACTAAAGTCAATATTCAATTAAACGATCGCAATTTTTTTGGTTCTGGTCATACTGTAAACAGTCGATATCAAAAAAGATATGAAGACGGAAAAAGTGCTTATAATCTTGAATATGTGGTGCCAAATATCAAAAACACATTCATTAAAACAGCATTTATATATTTTAAAGATTTGGAGGGTAATTATGGTAAAACAATAGCTATTGATCGTCCTTTTTACTCCCCTTTTGCAAAATTGGCTGGAGGATTTAATTTGAGCCAACAGTATAGAACGGATACGCTCACAGATGCGAATTTGGTTTATGCCAAACAAAGTTTTAAATACGATTCACAAGATTATTGGGTTGGACACGCTTTTAGAATTTCAAAAGACAGTACTGAAAACAGTAGGGTAACAAACTTGATTGTTTCCGGCAGGTTTTTGAATATAAATTACCTTGAAAGTGCAACTATTGAATATGACCCCATTAATTTTTATTCATCAGAATACTTTTTCCTTTCTGGTATTGGGATTTCAACACGGAAATACGTTGAGGACAGTTACATTTTTAAAAATGGAATAACAGAGGATGTTCCTATTGGAAAAATATATGGAATAACTGCGGGTTACCAATATAAAAATAATGTTGGGCGTTTCTATTTTGGAAGCCAGGTGTCATTTGGGAATTATTTTGACTGGGGATTTTTGAGTCTCAACTTTGAATTGGGAACATTCTTCAATAAATCGGTTACTAATCAAACAGCATTTACTTTCCAAGCCAATTATTTTACTAATTTGATAGATATTGGAAAATGGAAAGTAAGACAGTTTATTAAGCCACAAATAACTATAGGAATCAATAGACAAAATTCTATTGGTGATCAACTTACCATCAATGAGGATAATGGAATTCAAGGTTTTAAAAGTGCCATTTATGGCAATCAAAAAGCGATGTTAACTTTTCAAACGCAAACCTATTCTCCTTGGAATGTTATTGGTTTTCGATTAAATCCGTATTTCAATTACACCATTGCAGCGCTTGGAAATGAAATAACAGGATTACGAGAGAGCAAAGCGTTTTCAAAAATTGGCATTGGATTACTAATTACTAACGATTATTTAGTGTTTCGTACCTTCCAGATTTCCCTTTCTTATTATCCAACGATTCCTGGTAGTGGCAACAATATTTTCAAAACAAACTCATTGGAAACTTCGGACTTTGGCTTTCAAGATTTCGGATTGGACAAGCCAAGAATAGTTAATTATAATTAAATATATCGGTCTGGAATACTATAAAAATTTCTTTTTTTTGAATCAAATCATTACTTTTTGTCAAAGAAAATATAAAATAGTATTTAAAAATTCATTTAATTACTACATTTGAACTCATTGCAAATATAACACTATAAATATGCAGAAAGTTTTTATTCAATCTCTTGTTATTTTCTTTTTATCTTTCCAAATTAGTAACGCACAACAACCCCAAAAACCCAATTCGGTAGAAGTTTATAATCAAATCCAAAAGCTCAATTTTTTGGGTTCGGTACTTTATATAGCTGCACATCCTGACGACGAAAACACCCGTTTTATTTCCTATTTTTCTAATGAAGTGAAAGCAAGAACCGCCTATTTATCGATGACTCGAGGTGATGGAGGTCAGAATTTGATTGGTCCACAACTTAGAGAATTACTCGGAGTTATTAGAACTCAAGAACTCATTGAGGCTCGAAAAATAGATGGTGGAGAACAATTTTTTACGCGTGCCAATGATTTTGGATATTCTAAAAACCCAGCCGAAACATTAGAAATTTGGGATAAAGATAAAGTACTCTCAGATATCGTTTGGGCCATTAGAAAATTTCAGCCGGATGTTATTATCAATCGCTTCGATCATCGAACTTCGGGAAATACACACGGTCATCATTCAGCATCAGCACTATTGGGTGTCGAAAGTTTTGCTTTGGCAAATAATCCAACAATATTTCCAGAGCAATTAAAGTTAGTAAAACCTTGGCAAGCCAACCGCCAATTTTTTAATACCTCTTGGTGGTTTTATGGAAGCCAAGAAAAATTTAATGCTGCCGATAAAACCAATTTATTATCAATTCAAACTGGCGTTTACTATCAATCTATTGGAAAATCTAATCAGGAAATTGCTGCCTTAAGTCGCAGTCGCCATCAATCTCAAGGTTTTGGAAGCACAGGAACTCGGGGAGAAGAAACCGAATATTTAGAGCTCATAAACGGTAAACCACTTCAAGATAAAACTTCTATTTTTGAAGGGATAGATACTTCCTGGAATCGGGTAAAAGGCGGAAAACTCATTGGTGAATTGCTAACAAAAATAATTTTAGAGTACGATTTCAAAAACCCTTCTGCAAGTATTCCAGATTTGACGAAAGCCTATTATATGATTCAATCTTTGGATGAAAATCAATGGAAAGGAATAAAATCTGAAGAATTAAAAAAAATAATCGCAGCTTGTTCAGGTTTGTATCTTGAAGCTGTTGCCCAGAATCAAGAAGCAACACCCGGAAGTCTTGTGAAATTAAAAATCGAGGCAATAAATAGAAGCTCAATCGCAATG
>CALPPA020000187.1 GCA_943325355.2 Klebsiella pneumoniae
AATTCGATAGCTTGTTCGAATAGGGGTAGAGTTCTGCCAACATGTGTTGGAGAAATATGCTCAATTGGAAATTCATATTCTTTTACAAGTCGAATTAAAACATCCATTTTGGAGTTTAATCCGCCCAAATGAATGTGTAGTATTCCTTTTTTTCCTGCTATCATTCCACCGACACGAACTTGTTTTAAATGTCTAAGCAAATCCAAATCCTGCGGATAAGAAGAGCGTTCATCACTTATAGCGATTTTACACCCTAAAACTTTGTCTATAAAAATCATATCATCCTGAATCGATTCCGTAAAGGTAACAGCATCTAGTCCAAAATAACTTGTAAACATATAAGCCGTAATCCCTTCGGTTTCTAATGCTTTTACTTTGGCATACAGCGTTTTTATACTTCTGGCACTTCCGTCAGTTCCTAGCAAACCAACAACGGTAGTGGTTCCACAAGATATAAACTCACTCAACATAATTTCTGGCGTCATAGACCCAAAACCATGTTTGCCTCCAGCTCCGGTGATATGCACGTGTTGATCAATTAATCCAGGAGTAAGAATCTTACCTTTTAAATCAATTATTTGTGTGTAAAGATCCGAAACTGGGATAGTATCCTCAATAGCAACAATTTTTTCTCCCGCTACTAAAATATCTTTGATCCCTATTGATAATGGCGTGTAAACATTCGCATTCCTAATTAACTTAAGCATATAAATTTATAATATAAAATGAACAATAATCATAACGAAAAAGGCTATTCCAAAAGGAATTGCATTCCTTTTAGCAATATCAAATGGAGAAACTTTAGCAATATTGGCACTCGCGATCAGCACTCCTGAAATTGGTGAAACGGTCCGTCCCATAGATGCAGAGAATTCCATTGGCAAAATCATAGAAGTACTACTAACTCCTACTTGAGAACTAATTTTTGGTACTAATGGACCGAAAGCAAAAAATGCAGCATTTCCGCTTCCCATCAGAACCGAAGCGAAAAAAATCATAACCGACATCACGATACTAATTCCTATTCCTCCTAATCCAACACTTTGTGAACTAGTAATCAAGCCATCAATAAATAGCAAACTAATCAATCCTTTTGAGAACATTTCTGCCGCAATAATTAAGGTCACAACAGATTTAAAAATATCTCCCATTCCGTTAAAAAATATTTGTATTGATTCAAAAACCAATTTTACACTTCTCGTTCTTATTAAATCCATAAGCAAACCAATAAAAACACAAATAATCATAACTGTTGTGGTGTCGATATGAATTGGGTTTTCGAAAAATGAAAAAATTTCTGAAAAAACCAATAAAATAATTAGAGGAAGTACTGGTAAAATTGCATAATAAACAGGCACTTTCAATTCAATTTCTTTTTCTTCAATTGGAGCAATTTCGGCCTTTTCTTTTTTGTCAAAATATTTATTGACATAAAAAAAAGTGACCATTAAGGTAATAGTCAGCGGAATCATCAATGAGATTTGATTATTAAAAAAATGGCTTACTGCAGTTGTATCCAATATTTTAACCGATCGAGCGGTTATAACGGATGCTGGACCAACACCAAAAGCGGTTGTAGCCGTGATTACAGAGGCAGCAGATAATTTACTTACTCCAAGATTCACCATTATCGGGAACATTGAAGCCATTAGCAGCAAACTTAAGCCTGCTGCTGATGGAATGCATATAAATAAAAATTGACCAATAGGAATTACCAATGAAGCCAAGATATAAGGATACTTTTTCATTAAAGACAATGGCTTTAATGCTAAATAAACCAGAGCATCTGAAGCTCCATTTTTTTCAATAAACGCAACAAATCCACCTATAGCCATAATCAACAACCCCACATTAGCATTGGTTTCGCTAAAAGCGATTTTGATATATTCAAAAATATCCAGAAAACCTGAGCCCGTGGGTTTTTCTAAAACAGGTAACTCAAAACCTAACAAAAAAGCAAGGAGCAACATAAACAAACCACTAAAAAGCAGTACTGCTTGTGCATTATACTTACTAATCAGCAACTTAGCTACTATAATTATAATAAAAATTGCTATAAGTGAGCCTGTTAATATCATATTTGATACTATTAAAGAAGTGAAAATATAAGGTAAAAAAATTAAGATTAATCGCAACTACTAAATTAATTCACAATCAATTTAGTTGTTGATGTACTATCTCCAACCTTTGTTTGAAGAAAATAAACCCCTTTATTTACGGAGGTCAAATCTAATTCATCAGAAGTCATTGTTTTTTGAAGTACTGTTCTTCCGTTTGCATCAAAAAGTGTAATTTCTTTATTTCCTTCAATCGATGAATAAATAGAAACTCTATTATTTTGTGCTGGATTTGGATAGACTTTCAAAGTATTATTTTGTGAAAAACCAGCAATGCTCAATGGAGTTCCTGCGCTAGTTAAGTCCCAAACTGTTCTAACATAGATTCCATCAACTATTGCATTTTGTCCCAAAGAATTTTGACGTAAGGCAACTCCTTGAATTACACTCAAATCATCTGCTAGAACAATTGGATTAGCTGGTATAGCAGTTGAACTAGTAGCAGTAAATGGCCCAAGTGTTGGTGTTCCAGGTTCTGAGGTAATATTTGCCCCTTCTTCAAAAACAAACAAACTTACTGTGTCATTTAGAAGTCCCGCTACAAATGTATATTTTACAACTATTAAATAGGTTTTGGTGATGTCTAAATTGGATGTAACATTAGTAGGACTTATGTAATCTCCTCCATTGAAATTTAAACCCAACTTAAATTGTGTTGCAGGATCTGTTCCTTGCAATACAAAGGTTCTAGCTCTATAAGCACTATTTGTAGTAGTATAAACTGGAGTTATTTCATTAGTGTACTTCAAAAAATGAAAGAAATAATTACTCGTAGAAGTAGATGTCAGTGCAGCAGATGGTTTAAACAAAAAAGAAGCATATACACTTCCGTCTGCAACATTTCCTGCAAGAGGTTTATTTACATCTATACCAGTATTATTTACTAAAGCCGCATTACCCACACCGCTACCGATATAAGAAGTCCAAGTCAAACCTCCACTATTTACAGCGACTGAATTTGTAGTTCCACTGTGCACAAACCAGCCATTTGCACTTAATAAAGTAGCGGCTGTGTAATCAAAATTTTCAACTAGGTAGTTGGTTTGCCCAAAAAAGCAACTAGTTGACATTAAGGTAATAAAAAGGTAGATTTTTTTCATAATAATTGTTTTTATAGATTAATATTTTCAACAAATTTACTGAATAAATTAAAATAAAAATTAAAACCAATTAAAATAATTAGTAAATACCAATTATCTATTATTCAACTTGGCTTTTTCTTTAATAATTTCGCTTATTTTTCGGTTTTCGATTTTACTTTCGAGCCAAGAAATAATGTCGAGATAGAGGAACGCTCTCTTTTCGTAGGTGTTTTTTTCTAATTCTACAAAACGTTCCTTTACCTTGATAAATTCCTTTTTGATGTCGCTTGGATAAATAGTACTCAATTTTTTCAAAAAGCGAATGATTTCCTTTTGTACCTCGTGCAAATCGTTCATTTTTATTAAAAATTTATAGGTGTTAACCAACTGATTTTCTAGGTTAAAATCTTTCCCAGATTCGTAATGCGAAATCAAGCACAACAATCGGGCAAAACAAGCTAAATCTTCTCGAACATATAAATTTTTGTTATTGATTATTTTTTCCAAATAAAAAACACATTCATTGTGTTTTTCGTTACCAAAATAAATACAAGCAATTTTATAGTAAAATAACATTTCGTGATGCTCGTCAAGATGCTCGTTATGCAACTTTATTTTGTCTAAAACTTCGGGAATCAGGTATTCCGCTTCGGCAAAAGTACCTTCCAGAATGTGAAAGTTTAGTTTGTTGTTGTACAAATACAAGAAGGACAAAGAAGCTATATTGTCATTTACAGGAAAGCGTACATCATTTATGGTATCTTCAAATAATGATAAATAGCGTTTAAAATTAGACTTGTATTTCAACATAAATAAAGATTCCAAAAGATAATGATTCCCTTTCAGAAAAAATACTGGATTCAGAAAAATCATATTCTCATTATCATAAAAAAGTGTCACCCATTTATGCGAATACTTGTAGCAGGCCAGGAAATCCTGAACCAAGAAACTGCGCCAGAGATTAGCATTGTAAAACCAGTACCGTTCTCGAAATCCAAACTTTTTCTCGTCGAATTTTGAAATGTGTTTTTTGAAATAATCGTCGATATATTGGTGTTCTTCATCACTTTTAACATATCCGGTTTTCAGCATTATGCCATACAATTGCAGGGAAAGATTGGATAATTTGCTTGAAATGGTGTTTTTGTAATTCAATTCCTTGGCTTGAATAACCAACTCATCGGCGCGACCTTGAATACTTCGTGTTATGTATTGTGATTCGATCAGTTTTTCGAATTCCACGATTTCATAAGCCATATATTTTTCGTCGTTTTCTAAGGCTTGTTGTTTGGTTTTATCCAAGATTTTCAAACTTTGTTTGTACAAGCCTTTGTTATACAATATGGCAGCAAAGTCAATCTGTTCCCGCAACTGGTATCGAATATTTTGACTTGGAATATTCAACCGAATACTCACCAAAATTTGTTTGTATAAATAAGATTTAAGGTTGGATAATTG
>CALPPA020000188.1 GCA_943325355.2 Klebsiella pneumoniae
TTGGAAGACAATGTGGTTGTTCAAAAAACTGGAGAACCTTTTAACTTAATGCGAAATATTCCAATTGAGGTGGAGGAAATTGAAAGTTTGATGAATGGTTAGTTTTCTGGCTCATTTTGTCATTCCGACGAAGGAGGAATCTCGATAGTTACTCTCTTTATGTGATTTCTCCTTCGTCGAAATGACAAAAAAGAAACGGTTTGCAGCAATGTGAGCCGTTTTTCTTTTACCCTATAAGACATTTAAGGACATTTAAGATTTTCTTATATGAACTTACATATCTTTTATAGTTTAAAAATTTTAGCCTTATTTTTGCTTCAAGTATAAAACAATGAATCAACTCGGCTACAAAAACACGAAAATATCCTATTCCGATACTGGAAAAGGCAATGCCGTTGTGTTGCTTCACGGTTTCTTGGAAAACCAAAAAATGTGGCAGGATTTAGTTCCAGAATTGTGCAAAAAATACCGTGTTGTAACCATTGATTTATTGGGTCACGGCGAAACAGAATGTTTGGGCTACGTCCATTCTATGGAAGAAAACGCTGAAGTAGTTCGAGCAGTATTATCAAAATTACGAATCCGGAAAGCGATTTTTGCGGGGCATTCTATGGGTGGTTATGTAGCTTTGGCTTTCGCCGAATTGTATCCTGCAATAGTAAAAGGTTTGGTTTTACTAAATTCGACTTCAAAAGCGGACAGCGAGGAACGAAAAACCAATCGGGATCGGGCGATAAAAGCCGTAAAGAAAGATTACACCGCATTCGTAAGACTTTCTATCACTAATTTATTTAGCGAAGAAAATCGAGAAAAAATGACAGATGAAATCGAAAAAGTAAAACTAGAAGCCTTAAAAACTCCATTACAAGGAATTGTTGCTTCACTTGAAGGATTGAAAATTAGAAAAGACCGAGAAATTGTATTGAATTCTGCAACTTTTCCAGTAATGTTAATTTTAGGAAAAAAAGACGGCGTTTTGAACTATGATGACAATCTGAAACAGATTGAAAATACCAACGTAAAGTTAGTCACTTTCCCCGACGGACATATGAGCCATATTGAAAATCAAAGTGAACTGAAAAACGTTTTATTGGAGTTTTTTAAAGGAGTATAAATCAAATCATTCCTTCAATTAAATATCCTTTTTCTATAAGTTCCTTTTTGTCTTTTAAATGATGTGCTTTTGCTTCTTTCATTAAAATTAATTTTGTTGAAACTTTAATTACATTTTCATAATTATGATCTGTAATTATTATTCCCTTTTTAATAGAGTTTTCGGTAATTAATTGATTAATTTTATCAATCATAATTGGTGACAACCCATTATAAGGCTCATCTAACAATACAAATTTGGAAGGATTGGCAAGAATCAATTTAATTTCTAAAAACCGTAATTCCCCTCCTGAAAGTTGATTGATTTTTTTATTTAATAACGAGAAAACCATCTCATCATTATGAAAATCTTTTATTTTTTGTTTTTCAATTGATAATTGAATAGCTTTTTTTACCGAAAATGAACTAGGAATAAAATCTTCTTGAGGTAAATAACTAATTTCATTTAACAAATCATTTGTTTTAAATTTCACTTTTCCGTCTATTCTAACAAATTTATTATCAGCTGATACAATTCCGAAAATAATTTTCAATAAAGTTGATTTTCCTGAACCGTTCCTTCCCAGTAAGCCAATGACCTCGTTGGTCTCACATTTCAAATAAACATCTGAAAGAACCACTTTTTGATTGAATTGTTTTTGAACACTGTCTACTTCTAAAAGATGATTTATCAAAATAATTTCATTATTAAATTAATAGAAATAACGAGAAAAACTAAAGAAAAAAAGTTTACAATAAAAGACAAAATCCAAAGTTGAATGTTTGAAATTCCATTATTATTATAAAAAGAATATTCGTTTTTATTAGTAACTTCCTTCACTAAAAGGCTAGTTAGAAACCCAATCGTTAGAAAAATTGCTTCAAAAAAAGGAAGTCCACCGAAAAGTAACGGTAAGATACTTACCGCTATATTAATAGGTAATAAACTTTTATAAAAAGCTAGAATATTGGCAAATTTTCTGATACTATTTTCTTGTAAAGAAATAAAAATTAACTTAACAAAAACTGTAATAAGATGTTAAATCTTTTCTTCAAAAGGTTTTTCTACATCCAGAACTTCATTCAGCAACACAACCATTTGTTCCAAATAATCATTTAAAATTCTTTCATTAATTATGGTAGTTTCTTCTTTTCCTTCTTTAAAACTGAAAGGCAAAAATCCCGATTTTAAATTCTTGAACGAAATGATTCCGGCTTCTATTGGTTTTCCATTCGCTTCATTTTCAAACATAAACGCATACGCCAAAACCTGAATGATTTTATCGTTTTTGATGTCTTTCGTCAAGTCTTTCCAATATTTCAGGGTAACGCTTGTCTTTTCGACTTTACCTGTTTTGTAATCGATAATTCGAATAACACCGTTGCGTTCTTCAATTCGATCCACTTTTCCAGCAATTTTTATCGAAAACGGCAAACTTGGATATTCCAAAATTCTTTCACACCCTTTTTCTAAATGAAGAATTTTTATCACATCACCATTTTTAATACTTTCCAATTCTACTTTTAGAAAATTTGAAACATTGCGTTTCGCCACTTCAAAAGCCAAAAGATTTCTTCCTTTTTTGATTTCGCCTTCTTTGTAAACCAATTTGAATTGTTTCAAAACTTCGGTTTCCAACAATTTGAAACAACCTAAAATATCACTTTCCGACAAAAACTTTCCAATAAAAGGCGTGTATAAAGCCTCCAACGTTTCGTGAATAATAGTTCCCAAAGTATTCAAAGCGATGTTTTCCTCAACTTCTTCGACTTCACTGATGCGCAAAATCTTTTGGAAATAAAAATCAATCGGATTTCGGATATAACTGGTCAAAGCTGATGGTGAAAATCCTTTTTCGGCAATTTCCTTTAAACGAATCATCACCAATTCCGATTTTGGAACCACAATGGGTTGATAGGCCGTTTCAGGTAAAACAGCATTATAAATTTCGTGAGTAAGTGTGTGTTTGGCTTGTTTTTCAACTTCCAATTGAGTGATGAAACGACTTTTTTCACCAGCATCCAAACCTTCACTTTCGGTATTGTAAAGCAAATAAATATTCTTGGCGCGTTGCAACAAATGATAGAAATGATAAGTGTAAATCGCATCTTTTTCCTTGAAAGTAGGTAAACCTAATTCCCGTTTCACATCATAAGGAATAAACGAGTTCATCGATTTTCCAGCCGGGAATTTCCCTTCATTCATAGAAGTGACAATCACGGTTTCAAAATCCAAAACGCGACTTTCTAAAACACCCATAATTTGCAATCCGTTCAAAGGTTCACCTTCAAAAGAAACTTCAGCTAAATCAATTACTTGTTTGTAAATCGCATATAGTGTTTCGATTTTATCGATATGCGAATGCTTCGAGTAGTAGTTAATCAGCTTGTTTATGGTCTTAAAAATAGCGTAAATAAATGCTTTGGTGATTTTTTCTTCCTCATTGTCGTTACTCAAATTTGTTTTGATGGTTTGCAACAAATTGGAAATTGTTTCTAAAACTGCCATCGAACCATCTTCCCATTTCTGGAATAACAAAAGAAATAAATCACTCGAATTTGGATTCAATTCCATCAATTTGTGATGAGTAATAAAAGTATAGTTGTTTTGATTAATTACATTAACAAATGCACCGGTTTTTGCATAAGGTTCCACCAAAGGATGCGTCAAAATATCCAAAACATCTTTGTAGTACAAGACATAATTCTTAGCATTTCTTGACAAAGCATTCGTGTGCATTTTGAACAATTTGGCAATCAAAATCTGTGCGGGATTGTTCTTACTCGAATACCCCATCGTGATATTCAAAGCACCAACACTTGACGGCAGAGAATATAAAAGCGGGACAAGCATATTTTCCTCTCCAAGAACTATAGCCACTTTGTCTAAAGTTTCATTTGGATTTTGAATGATGATTTTTTCTATAATACTTCCTGCGATTTTCGCTTGACCAATAGTTTTTGGCGTACCAATAACCTGAATGTTTTTAGATTGCGAAAAGTCATCTACAATCCATTCAAAAGGATTGGATTTATAATGTTTCCAACTTTCTTTAAATCGTCTTAAAAAAAATCCTGCGTCGTGATATGGATCATTTAGAAACGTTTGGTCAACGTCCCAATATATTTTAGCTTGATCTGAAGCTATCAAATGTTGGATTATCCGTTCTTCGGCAGCATTCAAGGCATTGAAACCTGCAAAAAGAAATTGTTTCTCTTTTATGGAATCCGAAAAATAATTGAGATTATTAACCGCTTCACGATAAATCAAACCTTGGTAACCGATTCCTTTGTTTAGCAAGTGATTGTAAAGTGATTGATAATAATTGGGTAATAATTTCCAGAAATCAATATAGTTTTCGAGTAATTGGGTTTTATTTTCGACTTCAATTCCCCATTTTTTGATGTCCTCAATGTCTTTTAGATAAGAAAGAACGTGAGAAGGATCTAATAAGTAACGATCAATCTCATTAAAA
>CALPPA020000189.1 GCA_943325355.2 Klebsiella pneumoniae
AAAGCCAAGGCGAGCAGAATTATTCCCATAAAAATATAAACCATTTGGTCTCCAACAGAAACTGTTAATCCAAGTTCCGGCGAAATTTCCATCCAGTTTTTGATTTCTGTTTTTGGGAATTGTTCTTTCAGGGTTTTTTGAATTTCCAATACTGATTTGCTCGAATGAAGCAAGACTGCAATCTCATTTATGGCTTTCGGAATTCCAGCAAGAGAATCCACATCGGTGATTTTTACAAAAACATTGGCATCATCATAAGGACCATTTATGGTTTTGTAAATTCCTATAATTCGGAACGCCGCCGAAGCGAGATTGCCCTCTTTGTCCTGAAAAGTCAGAATGGTTTTTTTGTTGAGGTTGAGTTTTAATTTCTTGCGAAGCTTTTCGCTGATGAGGATTTCATTCTCATTTTTTGGATTGAAATAATATCCTTTTATTATTTTCCCTTTAAGGTTCGTTAACAATTGTTCTTGTTTCGGCATCACTCCGTTTATGGTTATTCCGCTGCTTCCCGAGGCTGATGCTATCATTCCCTTAATGATAATACGTCCAGTTACGGCTTTTACATTGGAATCATTTTTGATTTTTTCGAGCATTTTTTGGCCTTCGGGCAAATAGTATTTTATTTCGTAATCTTTTCTGAACTCGGGATGATGTAGCTGAATATGGGATAATTCACTGCTAATAGCCGAATTGATGCGTTGCTCAATCATTCCGTTGTAAAAAGCCATCATAAAAATTCCGGTCCATAATCCAATGCTTACCGCGGTGATGATAATGAGGCTTCTTTTTCTGCTCCTCCAAATGTTTCTACTCGCTATTTTGGTCAACATTTTCATCTCGTTTCTATTTTTTCATTGCATTAATAGGATTCAAACCACTCACAAACCACAACGGATACAAACCAATCAGCAGCGCCATAAATAAAACAATCAGCGATTGGGTGAAAAATATATTCAAATCAAATTCAGCCGGGAATAAGGCTTCAAAGCCAAATTGCTCGTAGGCTTGGGCAATTTCGCCGCTAAATCGGATTGGTCTCTCCTGTAAATAAATGACTGATGGCATACTGAGCATCATTCCTAAAACAACACCAAGTAACGTAATCAGAAAGGTTTCGCCCAATAGAATTATTTTTAATTTTCTTTTTTTCATTCCGATGGCGATGAGCATTCCGAATTCATACATCCGTTCGACGGTCATCATCAAAATGGTTCCAAAAAGTCCGAAACCGATGATGAGGTACAAAATTCCCGAAAAAATGTAAAATGAAAAACCATCCGCTTTGATGTGATTGGCAATTTCGGGCATCATTTCCTGCCAAGGCATCACTTCGTAATTATTTCCAATCGATGGCTGCAGGCTTTTGACAACGGCATTCATCTTTTCTGGATTGTCAATTCCCAATGACAAGGAAGTGAGCCTGTTTTCGGCACTCAAATAATATTGGGTTGCCGACAAGGGCAAATAAACAAAAGCATCATTCATTGCAGGCGAAGCCAAATGCACAATGCCTTTTATCTTGAATTTCCCTGCAGCCATTACTCCGTGATACCCTTGACCAAACAATACAATGGTGTCGTTAACAGCAGCATTAATTCGTTTTGCTAAACCTTCTGACAGAATTACAGCCTCTTCCTTATTTTGAAAATAGGCGCCTTTTATGATTTTATTTTTTAGTTGGGTCAACTCATTTTCCTTGACAGCATCTGTGCCCACGAGCATACATCCTTTGGTTGAATTCCCTTTCGAAATCAGGACAAAAGTTTCCAAACGGGGAACGATTAGATTGATTTGTGGATTTTGTTTGAGCTTTTCGATTAGGGAATTATCCAATGCAAAGCAATTGTCGAGCACTTGTTCGTCCCAATATCCTTTTTGATGTATTTGGATATAACCCGAATAATAGCCAACTACGTTTTTAATTAAATTATTGAAAACGCCATTCTGGAACGACTTCATTATAATGGCAAACAAAACGGCAAACGCAATCGAAGCCATCGTGATTAGCGTTCGGCAGCTGTTGCGCCAAAGGTTTCTCCAGATTAATTTTAGTATCATTTTACTCTGGTGATGTTTTGAGTCGTGAAAAACGAATCCTCTATTGGGGTGTCAAAAACAATCGAATTGTAGATTAATACGGTTTTGTTTCCTTTTTTGCTGGCAGGAACCATTTCCATTTTTCCAGGCAATAATCGTCCGCCAAACATTTTTATGTCGCCACAATTCATTGTGTTTATAAGCACTTTGTCTTCGTCAAAATACTCTATGTGAAGCATCATAAAATCTTTCTTGTCAATCGCCATAATGACTTTTCCCCAGACGACTGCTGATTTAGGTTTTGGGATTAACTGAATTTTATAACAATCCCTTCCGTCAATAAGGACTTCTTCTAAAAATGTATGATTGTAATCTTCGAGAATGGAGGCTTCTTTGACTAAATCATCATTGGTAAAATCCGTTCCCATCCAACTTTGGCTCATCATTGATGGCGGCATTTTGATGTTCCGTTCGATGGAGGGAATCCAGTTCCAGACTTCTTTGTTTCTTTTTAAAAAGACCACTCCTTTTTCTTTGACCGGAGCCAAAACCAATGCTATACTCAGATCATTGCCCTTTGTCCAGCTTTTTACTGTCATTTCTCGAGACCAAGTAGGACGAATGATTTGAATGGTGATATTGGCAATGGAGGTTTTGCCTTTTGCCTTTTCGTCGGCTTTTTTTACAATGTCTTTTGCGTTTTGACCAAAGGCTGAAAGGATAAACAGTAAATGAAAAAACAAGAGGAGTAGTATCTTTTTCATAACTAACTTTTTTAAGGGTAAAAATGCTAGATTATCACTCTCTCAAAGGTAATTATATATCCAATAAAACACAACCAAAACTAGTATTTATTTTATTAAAAATACTGTTTTTCAGTTGGTTACGATGAAGTATTGTTTTTAATTTTTATTATTTCCGGGTAATAGATAAAATCAATACTGGAGGTTTGAAATATTGTTCGTTATTAGGTGCAAGTTGCTGAATTTTTCTGACTACATCCATTCCTTTGGTGACTTTACCAAAAGCGGCAAAACCTTGTCCGTCCTTGTTTCGTTTACCACCAAAATCCAAAGAAGGTTGGTCATTGATGCAAATAAAAAAGCTACAAGTAGCAGAATCTGGGTTGTCTCTCGCCATAGAAATAGTTCCGTTTTTGTGAAGCAAGCCTGTTTTGGAAGTTCTTTCAAGTGGAATTGCAGCAAAAACTTTGGTCGAATCGACTTCGCCGCCTTGAATGACCTCAATTTTTACAGAATCCTTCGGTTGATTGTTTAAAGTCACCGAACGAAAGAAAGTAGTATTTTCATATAAATGGGCATCAACATATTTCAAAAAATTGGCGACCGTAATCGGAGCTTTTTTGGGATACAATTCTATAGTAATATCGCCTAATGATGTTTTAATATTGCAAGTTTCCTTTTTTTGCGCAGTACCATTCGTGATTGTAAAAAGTAAAACTATTAATGTTAGTGAGATTTTTTTCATCGTTCTTACATTTTATATCCCGTCAGAAACAAAAGCAAGTTTGTTCTTGTCTTGGTTTACAGCTAATCGAAATATTTTAGAAATTCCCATTGCTGCCAAATTAGCTAATTCTTGCCAAGCTTTGTTTTTAGACTTTATATTACAATAAATAAGGCTAGATTCATTCGAAGAAAACAACCATCCATCATCAGTTAAATAAAAATCTTCGGTGTTTTTTGGTAATTCAATCAGTTGAGTTATAACGCCTTTTTTGTCAATGAATGAGACATAACTTCCATTTTTTAGATTCTGACAAATCACAATTCCATCACGGTATTTATACAAACTCCGTCCGATGCTGTCTGTCAGATATTTTTCGGTTTTGTTTTTAATATGGATTAATTTCAAAGTAACTTTTGGTTTCGACAAGGTAAACGCTGCAATTTCGGATTGGTTGAACCAACAATAATATCCAATTGAATCCTTTGAAGTATATAGTTTTTCAGTAAATAAACCATCTAACGAAATTCGGGTCAGATTTTGATCCGTGTCTTTTACAACAGATATAAATTTACCGTCTGGTGTTATTTTTGGGGAATATTCTGCTTGGCTATTATTAGTAAATTGTTTGGTTTTGGCAGTGGCTAAATCATATAAAAAAACATCCGTTGGTTTTTTATTTCTGGAACTGACATAGGCCACAGCATTTAACTTTTCGATAAAACTGGGTTGATTATCGTAGCCACTATTATTGCTAATATTTATAGGTTTTGAGTTTGGTACCACATTAAAAGAATTTCCATCTTTTTTAATATTGAGCAAATACACTTCTGTCGCTGGTTGTGAAAATCCAGTTTGATTTAGTAATGCAATTAAAAATAGTAAGCTTGTAAATTTCATAATAAATTGGTGTTTAATGGGGCTTAAGCCTTCTCCCTAACAAATCCATCAATTACTTTTTGGTAATAGTCATAAGTAGTTTTGGCGATAGATTCCCAACTAAAAATTTTCAAAACGCGTTCTCTTCCTGCTTTTCCCATTTGGGT
>CALPPA020000190.1 GCA_943325355.2 Klebsiella pneumoniae
ATTCAAGTTTAGACCATACTGTCTAGTTGGAGGTGTTTGCGCTTGTGTTGTTATACCGACTGCATTTCCTGTAGTAAAGTTGAATTCAGGGTCTGTATATACATTGTCTTTTGGTCTAAGCGTTAGTAAGTTTCTACCAAAAGCACCTATGTTCATTGCTTCGATACCAATTCTTCTTGTAAAATCAGTTGAAAAGTCATAAGATAATGAAACTTCTCTTAATTTAAGAACCGTAGCGTCTGATACATAATTCTCTTTAACTAAGTTGTAATCGTCCCAAAAAGCATTTCCTCCACCGCTAGTTAAACGATTGTCGTTTGCGATAAAACCACCATTACCATCAGAATAGGATGAATTAGGAAATACGAATGCTTGTCTACCTGCAGTAACACTATGCTGAGTTAAACCGGTAAATTCTAATGCATCTGCTAAATTGTTATAATAAACGTGACCAGTTCTATAGTCTGCAACAGCATATAAGGTCCAACCTTTATAAGTAAATTGGGTGTTCATACCAATAATGTAATCTGGAGTGGTTTGTCCTTTTATTCTGTTTTGAGAATCTCTTATAGGATCTCCATCATCTCCAACAATTACTCTTCCCTCAGCGTCTCTTAAGTAAGATGATGCTCTAATCAATGGATAAGGCTCTCCTACTTTTGCAATAACTTGAGCATCTGTAAATCCACCTATGTTTACTTCTTCAACTCCGTCGAATAAAGAAATTACTTTTGATTTGTAGCCAGTATAATTAACTCCTAATTTCCATGCAAAATTTTCTGTTTGAAAGATGAAGCCTTTTAAGTCTAACTCGAGACCTTTGTTTTCAATCTCTCCAATATTTGTTAAAATACTTTCAGCTCCAGAAGCAAAAGAAGTGTTTATTGGTACAATTTGGTCAGTAGTATTCGTTTGATAAACAGTTGCATTTAATGTTAATCTACTTTTGAATAAACCTAATTCTATTCCGAATTCTTTAGAAAGAGTAAATTCAGGTTTTAAGTTTATGTCTGGATCTCTAGCGCCTTGAGATAGTCCCGTTATACTTCCGTATGGGAAACCAGCAGGTGCTGAAAACACACCTTGCGTAGCATAAGCAACTGGATCATTACCCGTTTTGGTAACATTAAAACTTGCTTTTAAGTTATCGATTCCGTTGTCGCTTTTGATTCCTGGAAATGCATCTGAAACAACAAATGAAAGACCTACTCCTGGATAGAAGAAAGAATTGTTGTCTTTAGGTAATGAAGAAGACCAGTCATTTCTGGCTGTAGCGTTTAAGAAAAGATAATCTTTAAAACCTAAAGTAAATTCTCCGAAAAGTCCCTGTCTTCTAAATTGACTAGCTGCTTCTCCACCTAATAATTCTCCAGTTCTAGTTGAAACATTATAAAAATTAGGTATGATAAGGTTATCTCCACTCACGCTAACGACATTGGCCGTGTTAAGTCTAGTATTTGACCCAAGAGTTAATTTAACGTTAAAATCTTCGTTGATATCCTTATTGAACCTTAGAAGTAAATCATTGTTAAAACGTTGTCCATTTGACACGCTAGAAGCTGTTTTTGCTCCGTATGGATCCATTTCTGAATAAACATGTGCTAAGTGGAAAGCATAAGTAAATGCTCCTAATTCACGTTTGAAATCCTGAGAATAACTAGTATATCCTGTATTTAAAGATATTGTAAACCAATCTGAAACTTTATAATCAATATTTGATAATACATTGAATTCTGCGTAATTGGTATATTCTCTTTGTGTATCAATTATGAAATAGGGATTTTCATAAAATCTATAATAGGATACTTCATTTCTTGTAAAAGTACCAGTTCTCCAGTTTTTCATTTGATCCAAAGGAATGTGTAGTGGTGTATTTAATATGTTCCAGTACAATGGTCTACCTTGTCTTCCAACTTCTGTACCAACTAAATCTGAATGTGATCTAAAGAAACTTACGTTACCCCCTACAGTCAACCTGTCGAATTTTCTGCTTCCTTTTAATCTTACATTAGTTCGGTTGTAGGTGTCCTTAGGCACTACACCACTTGTGTTTGTTTGGTCAATTGAGAATAGAAAATCTCCATTTTCATCGCCCCCTTTTAAGGTAATACCGTGTCTAGTAGAAATACCAGTTTCAAAAAAGTTTTTGTGATTGTTCTTTATAGGAGTGAACGGTACCTGCCATACTGAACCATCGTCTAGAGTTTCACTAGCGTCAACTAATCGTCCATCATAGCGAGGTCCCCAGTTAACATTTTCTAATGGATATAATGTTCCATCAGGAAATCCACCTGCTCCAAATTCGCTTTGGATTTCTGGTAGGTAAGCAACGTTTTCCATTTGAATCGAAGAGTTGTAAGTTGCAGATAACTTTCCTGCCCCTTTTTTAGTAGTTACTACTAACACACCATTCGCTGCTTCAGTACCATAAAGAGCAGATGCATTCGCTCCTTTCAATACAGTTACATTGTCAATGTCATTTGGGTTGATGCGATCAAGAACACCTCTTTCAGATGGAAAACCATCTATTACAATAAGTGCTTCGTTGTTTCCAAGTAATGATCTATTACCTCTCAATACAACTCTTGTAGTTGGGTTTACACCGTTGTTCACAATGTTTACTTGTAATCCAGAAACTTTACCTGCTAATGCTGTAGCAACGTTTACTGCTCTCGTTTTAGTTAAGTCCGCACTCTTGATGTTTTCAATAGAGTAAGAAAGCTCTTTCGGTTTTCTTTTAATCCCTAGAGCGGTTACAACCACTTCTTCAAGCGCTTGTGAATCATCCTGCATTTTTAAATTTACAGAAGCTGAACTAGCTGTAATTTCTTGGGTTTTCATCCCAATAAAGCTAAATATCAAGACTTGGCTTGACGATGCTTTGATAGAATATTTTCCGTCAAAATCAGTTTGTGTCCCAGATTTAGTTCCTTTAACTAATACACTCACGCCTGGCAAAGGCATTCCCGTATTGTCTGAAACAACTCCTGAAACAACTCTCTCTTGCGCAAATGTAATTTGCGCCACAAGTACTACTAATAGTACTAAGAATCCATTGAACTTTAGTTTCATTTTTAATTATTTTGAATTAGTTAAACAAAAATCTTAATAATTTGTTAACTTTCCTAATAAATGAAAACCTTTTTTTGAATACATTCAAAATTTAACATTATAACATATGTTTATGTTGGTGTTATGAAATTTTATTTCTTGTTGTTTTTAACCTCAAATTGTAGTGGCTATTTGTAGTGTTTCAAATTTTTTTGTTCTCCTTATCCTAATAATAATAACATTTGTTTTCCTTAAGATATACATATCTAATTTTTAAATGGGTACTATAGACTTAGTTATAGTTTTATATTTTAAATTGTTTATTATTTTTTTAAGGTATTTGAAAAATATTTAATCTCTTTATTTTAAAGGCAAATTTTTTAACAATTGTTTAATTAATTATAAAATTGATAGTATGTTTTTTTCAAATTATTTATAAAAAAATCCCGATAACTATATAGTTATCGGGAAGTTAAATGAAAGAAGTTTAACATCTTTCGAACTTTAAAATTATTACCAACTAGGATTTTGTTACGAAGCTCTTGTTATTTTATTGTTGGTTTCTAAAAAATGTAATTAGCCATAAAATCCTATTATTCCTTGTTGGTATAGCGGAAAATAAAGCAATTCAGTAAAAATACATTCCATCATAACGATGAAAGTAACATTATTCTTTAATAAACTTTTTTGTAACAGAATTTTTCACTCCTTTAAAGTCTATAAAATACACACCTCTTTCCAATTCTGAAATATTTATTTCGTTACTAGTAGAGTTATCCAACTGTTTAATGACTTTGCCTAAAGTATCATAAATCGTAACTTGTTTTAAATTGAAATTCAATGGCAAATTATAACTTATATAGTCTTTAGCAGGATTTGGATATAATTTAACAACATCACTTTCATCAAAATCTAAAGTTGATAAACTCATATCGTCTAATCCGTTAGCAATTAGAGTAAAATCTTGAGAACCTGTTTGTAAAGAACCTTTATTTGTGACTTGAATGGTATATTTTCCAGCAGGAGCATTTTCAATAAATACTTTCTCTATGTTGTCTACATTATTATCAGAATTCTGAGTAGCAGGATTGTTTAGAGAAGTGGGGTCTAATTTCCAAGGATAATAAATAGTTCCTGCTTCATCTATAATCTTAAGATCCAAATTATTGACTAAATTACTTGTTCTATTATCTTCTACAAGTGCAGCAACTACTGCTGCAGGATCTGTCCACGCAATGGCAATGCCCAGTGATCTTGCCGTAGCAATAGAAACTTGTTTGGTAAAAACTACTTTATCTGTTAAAGTCGTTTCTAATAGCAAGGAAGTCTTTCCTGCAGTACTGATTAATTTAGCAGCTTCTTTACCATTAGCTAAACCCCAGCCATATTCATAATCAGGGCCGTTTGATGACCCTGCTTCATCAGCAGTATAACACAACAAACCTCTTACGGTAGCTGCTTTCATAAAAACACTTTTCAAATTGTTGTAG
>CALPPA020000191.1 GCA_943325355.2 Klebsiella pneumoniae
TTAATATTATTTTAGCAAATCAGCCACATAAGGCATTAATGCCAAGTGACGTGCTCTTTTAACGGCTACAGACACTTTTCTTTGGTATTTCAATGAAGTACCTGTTAAACGACGAGGAAGGATTTTCCCTTGTTCATTTACGAATTTCAATAAGAAATCGGCATCTTTATAATCGATATATTTAATACCTGATTTTTTGAAACGACAATACTTTTTAGTTTTGTTTATTTCTATATTTAAAGGAGTAAGATATCTGATATCTCCATCTTTTTTTCCTGAAGCAGATTGTTGTAATGTTGCCATAATGATTATGCTTTTGCAGATTTAAGTTTAGTTCTTCTTCTTTCAGCCCAAGAAATAGCGTGTTTGTCAAGACTTACAGTCAAGAAACGCATTACTCTTTCGTCACGTCTAAATTCGGTTTCAAAAGCAATTAGGACTTCTCCTGCTACTTTGAATTCAAATAAGTGGTAGAAGCCACTTTTTTTGTTTTGGATTTCGTAGGCCATTTTTTTTAGACCCCAATCCTCTTTCGATACCATTTCAGCTCCTCTACTTGTAAGAAAATCTTCAAATTTGCTTACTGTTTCCTTTACCTGAACTTCAGATAAAACGGGATTTAAAATGAAAACAGTTTCATAATGATTCATAAATATTTTATTTAAAATTAAATTGGCCGCGAAAGTAATCATTTTTTTCGATTAAACAAACAAATTTCAACTTTAATCGTCATAATGCAAAAAAAGCCGATAAAAATTAGGTTATATCAAATAAGTGTAGTACTTTTACAGTCCCAAATCTTAAATAATAACAATTATGAAACTAAACTGTGTCGTAGTAGATGATAGTTCTATTCAAAGAATGATTATCACAAAGTTAGTAAATAATCATCCAAATCTACATTTAATTGGAGATTTTTCTAACGCGATTGAAGCAAAAGGTTGTATGACGATCCACAATGTGGATTTAATCTTTTTAGACATTGAAATGCCGGTAATAAGCGGTTTTGATTTTTTGGATGGTTTAAAAACTAAGCCTCAAATTATCTTTATCACTTCAAAGGCTGAGTATGCAATGAAGGCATTTGATTATGATGCTACCGATTACCTTCAAAAGCCAATAGCAATTGATCGATTTAATGCTTCAGTAAAAAGAGCGTTGGATTTGCAATTGCTACGTTCCGAAACCCATGAAGAAGATGGTGATCACATTTTTATTAAAAGTAACCTAAAAAAATTAAAAATTTTTACTTCTAAAATTAAATGGATTGAAGCCTTTGGTGATTATGTAAAAGTAGTTACCGAGGAAGATACTAATCTAGTACTTTCTACAATGAAATCTTTCGAAAAGGACTTGGCAAAAGACAAGTTTGTGAGAGTGCATAAATCGTACATTATCAATATTGATAAAGTGGAGCGCTTTAATAGCAGATTTGCCGAAATTGGAATTACAAAAATTCCATTAAGCCGTCACAAAAAAGAAGATTTAGTGAGAGCCTTGGCAATCAACTAATAAAAATCAACATTTACAGACACTTTTATTGATCTGTATTGTGCTACTGCATCAAAACTATTCAGCATTTTCTGAATAGTTTTTTTTGTACCTATTAAAGACTGATTTATGGGAATTTTTATCATAATGGTTCTTATATATTCATTCCGAATCCTTGAAATGGGGGGTTCTTCGGGTCCTAAAACCGGAATAGTCAAATTTTGTTGCATTACTTGATACAACCACATAGAACCTTCCTTGAGTTTGTCAAAATCTCGGTGTTTCAAGGTCAACTTAATCAATTTAAAATAAGGAGGATATTTGTAGATTTGCCTTTCATATAATTGTTCTTTGTACATTCCTGAATAATCATTGTGAACGACTTGCTGAATCGTATTATGCTCCGGATTATAGGTTTGTATAATTACTTTTCCTTGCTTTTCAGAACGCCCAGAACGCCCAGAAACTTGCGTCATCATCTGGTAACTTCTTTCGAAAGCCCTGAAGTCGGGATGATACAACATATTGTCGGCATTCATAATCCCAACTAAACTCACGTTGTCAAAATCCAAACCTTTGGCTAGCATTTGTGTGCCCACTAGAATTTCTACTTCTTGATTCTTGAAACTATCTATGATTTTTTCGAAACCAAATTTACCACGAGTCGTATCTTGATCCATTCGTCCAATTTTTGCTTTTGGAAATAACTCAACTAATTCCTGCTGAATTTGTTCCGTTCCAAAACCTTTTGTAGTCAAATGAACACTAGTACAAGAGTGACAATTTGTTGGTTTTGCCATAGCGTAACCGCAATAATGGCAACGCAACTGGTTTTTGTGTTTGTGATAGGTTAAACTTACGTCGCATTGAGAACATTGTGGCACATGACCACAAGTCATGCATTCAACAACAGGCGAAAAACCTCTACGATTTTGAAACAAAATAACCTGTTCTCCTAACGATAATGCTGTCGTGATTTCCTCAATTAAGGTGTCGCTAAAATGCCCTGTAATTCTTTTTCGAAAGTATTTATCCTTCAGGTCTACTAACTCAATTTGGGGCATCTTGACATTGCCGAATCTTTTAGCAATTTCGACTAAACCATATTTCCCGGATTGAGCATTAAAATAAGTTTCAATACTTGGCGTAGCCGAACCTAAAATTACTTTTGCCTTGTGACTGTTTGCCAAAATTATCGAAGCATCTCGAGCGTGATAGCGTGGCGAAGGATCGACTTGCTTGAATGTTTGCTCATGTTCTTCGTCAACAATGATCAATCCTAAATTAGAAAAAGGCAAGAACAAAGCTGACCTAGCTCCTATAACAATTTGTGCTTTTGCCGATTGCTCTATGACTTGTTGCCATACTTCTACCCTTTCGTTATTGCTGTATTTCGAATGAAAAACAGCTACTTTATTGCCAAAATAATCCCTCAACCTACCTACTAATTGTGTTGTGAGTGCGATTTCAGGCAATAAATACAGCACTTGTTTTCCTGTCGCAATATAATCTTCAATGAGTTTGATGTAGATTTCGGTTTTTCCGCTAGAAGTAACACCGTGCAAAAGACAGACTTCTTTTTGGATAAAATTTTCTTTGATTTCTTCGAAAGCAGTTTGCTGTGATTCGCTTAATTGTAATTGTTCTTCCTTAGTTTTTCCCGAGAAATTAAGGCGATCTACCTGAATATAATATTCCTCAAAAATTTCTTTATCTATTAATGCTTTCACTGTAGCAGAAGTAGAATTAGATACATCAATAAGCTTTTTTACTGTAATTGGCTTTTTCTCTGAAGCGCTTAATTGAAAATAACTCAGAACGATTTCCTTTTGCTTGTTGGCATTCTTGAGTGTTTCTAGCAATTCTCCTAAACCTTCATTGGATTCATATTTAGAATGTAATTTTACGTACCGAATGAGTTTTGGCGTATAACTTTCGAGCATTTCTTCTTGAAGAACCAGAATATTTTTGTCCATCAATTTTTGAATAACTGGAAAAATATTCTTCTTATTCAAAATATTCATTATGTCCTGCACTTTCAATGAACTCTGCTGTTGCAAGGCTTCATAAACCAAAAATTCCTCATCCGAAAGCAAACTTTCATCTGCAAAACCATTTTGTTTTTGTGATATAATAGTTTCGCTTTCCAGCAAAAGTGCAGATGGCATTGCGCCACGATACACATCGCCAATAGCACACATATAATAAGAAGCAATCCATTGCCAATGGGCAATTTGGATTTCTGTAACTATGGGTTTTTCGTCGAGGATTTGGTGAATTTCCTTGGCATCATATAGCGTGGGTTTGTTTTCGTGAATTTCTATTACCAGTGCCGTATAGATTTTACTTTTGCCGAAAGGCACCGCTACTCGCATTCCTTTTTTAATATAATTATACTCGGCTTCCGAAACGCTGTAAGTAAAGGTTTTGGCAAGTGATAATGGTAAAATTACTTCGACGAAATGCATTTTATAAGTTGGAATTAGGCTCTTCAATCTCCTTAGAATCAAGATTTGATCTTAAATGTTTACGTTTTAATTTATTGATTGAAGCATTTAATTCGAATCCCAGGAGTAAAATCATACAGTTAATCCAAATATAAAACATTAAAATTAATAAGGTTCCAATAGAGCCATACAATTCGTTATACTTGGAAAAACGGATTACCCAAATTCCAAAAAAGTAAGAATCCAATAGTATTAGTATGGTGGTAAATACCGAGCCAACCGAAATGAAAGCGTCTCCAATAAAATGTTTAGTGCCAAATCTGAAAAGTATGGATGTTGTGATTAAAATCATTAAAACAACAAACGCATATCGCCCTAAAATGATAAGTGGAATGGCATCACTCAAAACGTCTTGAATAATTGTTTTTTGAATAAAAACCTCAAAAACTACAATTGTTGCAACGGTTAACAACAACAAAATCGACAATACTAATGACATTCCCAAAGACACTAAATACTGATGTATAAACCCGCGTTTGATGAGCACGTGTTTTGAGGATTCAAATCCTCCTAA
>CALPPA020000192.1 GCA_943325355.2 Klebsiella pneumoniae
GTGAAAGATGTAGAGGCCAATGCCGATAGAGAAAGTGGCGAGAGAATTTTGGGGAAAGATCCTAAAACAGGAAAACAAGTTTCTGTTCGGTTGGGGAAATTTGGTCCAATGGCACAAATTGGCGAAGCTGATGACGAAGAAAAAAAATTCGCCAGTTTAATGAATGAACAAAACATTGGAAACATTACTTTAGAAGAAGTTTTGGATTTATTCTTGTTGCCAAAAAATTTGGGAACCTATAAAGAAGAAGAAGTTGAGGTAAGTAACGGTCGTTTTGGACCTTATGTGCGTCACGGAAGTGCTTTTGTTTCCTTGCCAAAAGGGGAGAATCCATTAGATATAACCTTAGAAAGAGCAAAAGAATTGATTGACGATAAAGCTCAAGCTGATGCGCCAATCGCAGTTTATAAAGGTGAAGGAGTTCAAAAAGGGACGGGACGTTTTGGGCCTTTTATCAAATGGGACGGAATTTTCATTAATGTCAGCAAGAAGTATAATTTTGATAATCTTTCTCAATCTGACATCGAAGAATTGATTGAAGATAAATTGAAAAAAAATATTGACAAGGTTTTACACAACTGGAAGGAAGATGGAATCTTGGTAGAAAAAGCCCGTTGGGGGAGATCAATAATTACCAAGGGAAAAATCAAAATTGAATTGAGCAAAGATATCGATGCCTCAAAATTGACATTGGGACAAGTTCAAGAAATGATTGCAAAAAAAACTCCAACTAAAAAAGCAGCTGCCAAAAAAACTACTGCTGCAAAGAAACCAGCAGCTAAAAAATCCGTAGCAAAAAAGAAATAAATTATGGAATTTGATTTTCTGGAACCTTTAGACAATGAAATCCTTACGTTTTTTAAGGGATTTTCTTCTCAGCAATTGGGAAGTAAAGTAGTATTTCATACAGATAAAGATTTTCCTGATTTGAATAAAATCAGTATTGCCATAGTTGGCGTTTTAGAAAATAGAGGCGATGTGAATCAAGACAAAGAAGTAAATTTAGATTACATCCGAAAAGAATTGTATTCGCTGTTTCCAGGAAATTGGGATGCTTCTATTGCTGATTTAGGGAATATTCTTGCTGGGAACTCAAACGATGACACCTATTTTGCTTTAAACAAAGTAGTATCGAGTTTAATCAAGAAAAAAATTATTCCTATCGTAATTGGTGGTTCTCAAGATTTAACTTATGCGCTTTATAGAGGGTATGACGATTTAGAACAAATGGTAAACTTGGTTTCAATTGACAATAAATTTGACTTTGGTAAAGAAAGAGATGCCGTTTCTGCAAACTCCTACTTGACCAAAATAATATTAGAAGAGCCTAATAATCTCTTTAATTTTAGTAATGTTGGATATCAAACCTATTATAATTCTCAGGAAGAAATTGATTTGATTGACAAATTATTTTTTGAAGGATACCGTTTAGGAGATATTTCCAGTAACTTGTCTCTTGCTGAGCCAGTTTTTAGAGATGCAGATATGGTGAGTATTGATTTAACATCTGTTAAATCAGCAGATTCAGGTAATTTCAGTTTATTTACACCGAACGGTTTTAATGGTAAAGAAATTTGTGCTTTATCTCGATATGCTGGAATCAGTGATAAAGTATCGCTTATAGGGGTTTTTAATCATAATAATTCAAGACAAGAGTCCGTTTTAATAGCCCAAATTATTTGGTATTTTATAGAAGGCTTCCATTACCGTTCTAATGAATATCCTTTTGGAAGTAAAGAAAATTATATAAAATATATTATTCCATTTGAAGAAGAAGAAGAATTAATTTTCTACAAAAGCAATAAAACTGACAGATGGTGGATAGAAATACCATTTATTTCTAATGGCAATAATAAGTTAAAGAAAAACACGTTATTACCTTGCTCACATGAAGAATATTTAGGAGCTTGCAATCAAGAAATTCCTGAAAGATGGTGGAAAGCCCAACGTAAGAATATAGTTTAGATTAACGTTGAACTACACACTACTTGAAAATAAATATTTTGAAATATGAAATGTGTCATACTATTTTTATAATCTAATGCTTACATTAAATTTTAATTTTAAGTATTTTATCGGTATTTTTTGTATTTAATCGATAAAATATTTTTTTCTTACAATATTTAATTTTAGTTTTGGTTAATGAAATAAATAGTACGATAAATAATTGTTTTATTAAATAATAATAAATAGGTTTACGCAATAAATAATAACAAATATATAATACTAATTTATATGAAGAAGTTCATTGCATTTACGGCAATTTTAACCTTACTAATTGGTTGCGGTAAAATAAGCGACAAGGGAGAGTTAGTTGGAACTAAAGGAGCAAAATGGCATCCTGAGAAACCTTATGGAATGACTTTAATTCCTGGTGGATCTTTTATTATGGGTAAGTCTGATGAAGATGTTGCCGGTGTTGGGGATGCAACTACAAAAACAGTTACGGTTCGTTCTTTCTATATGGACGAAACAGAAATAACTAATAGAGAATATCGCCAGTTTGTAGAATGGGTAAAAGATTCTACAATGAGGGTTAGATTAGCTATTCTTGCAGATGAAACTGGCGTAAAAGCTAGTGATGCAAAAGGAAAAGGAAAAAATGTTGGAAGCATAGGAGACTTTGCTTTTAACGATCAAGATCCTGAAAAAATGACTGCTTACGATAAATATATGTACAACAACTATTACAGTATTGGTACAGATGACGATCCTTATGCCGGTAGAAAATTGAATAAAAAAGTAAAACTAATCAAAGACACTAAAGCCTATCCGGACGAATATTATACTGAGGTTATGGATTCAATGTATTTGCCACTAGAAGCATCTTACAACGGATTAAGGACTATTGATGTTGACAAATTAAAATTCAGATATTCTTGGATGGATATTCAAGCAGCAGCTAAAGCTAAAGTTGGAAAACGAAAAGATTTTATCAGAACAGAACAGGTTAAAGTATATCCTGATACCACAACTTGGATTAAAGATTTTTCTTATTCTTATAATGAACCTATGCACAATGATTATTTCTGGCATCAAGCGTATGGGGATTATCCAGTGGTAGGTGTAAATTGGACACAAGCTAAAGCCTTTTGTGCATGGAGAACACTAAACAAAAACACCTACATCAAATCAAAAAAGAAAGGTCGTGATCAAGTAAATAATTTTAGATTACCTTCAGAAGCAGAATGGGAATATTCAGCAAGAGGTGGTTTACAGTCAGCTACTTATCCTTGGGGTGGGCCATATACTAAAAATGATAGAGGTTGTTTTCTTGCTAATTTCAAACCTATGAGGGGTGATTATGCAGCAGACCAAGCTTTATATACAGTTGAAGCAAAATCTTATGAACCTAATGGTTACAATCTTTATAATATGGCAGGAAATGTTGCAGAATGGACAGAATCTGCATATGATCCAAATGCTTATGAATATGTTTCCTCAATGAACCCAAGTAATATGGACACATCAAATAAACGTAAAGTAGTTCGTGGTGGTTCATGGAAAGATGTTGCCTATTTTCTTCAAGTTAGTACAAGAACTTTTGAATATGCAGATTCTGCAAGAAGTTTTATAGGATTTAGAACTGTACAAGATTATATGGGAACCCAATCAACAGAAAAGATTAAGACGAAATAATAAACTTACCAAATTTAAATAATAAACTTAAACACAAACATTATGGCATTATTAAGTAAACAAAAGATGAACTTTGCATACGGTATGGGAGCGGCAGTAGTAATTATTGGAGCTTTATTCAAAATAACTCACCTTGAATTTGGTTTTATAACTGGAAATCTAATGCTAACTATTGGACTTGTAGTTGAAGCTTTAATTTTTGCGCTTTCTGCATTCGAACCAGTAGATGATGAATTAGACTGGTCATTGGTTTACCCGGAACTTGCTAATGGTGAAGCACGCAAAAAAGTTGCAAAAACGGAAGAACCATCCGAAGTACAGGGTATGTTATCACAAAAATTAGATGCAATGTTAAAAGAAGCTAAAATTGATGGTGAATTAATGTCAAGTTTAGGAAATAGTATTAAAAATTTTGAAGGAGCAGCTAAGGCAATTTCACCTACTGTGGACTCAATTGCTTCTACTAGAAAATATAGCGAAGAATTGACATTGGCAGCAGCACAAATGGAATCTTTAAATAGTTTATATAAAATACAATTGGAAAGCGCTTCTAGAAATGCTCAAATCAACGAAGAAGTTGCAGAAAATAATATAAAATTAAAAGAGCAAATGCAATCATTGACTTCTAACTTGTCTTCATTGAATAATGTTTACGGAGGAATGCTTTCTGCAATGAGTAATAAAGGATAATTAGTTCACACTTTAAATAAAAAACAATTAACTAATTATTAGAAAATATGGCAGGAGGAAAATTAACCCCTAGACAGAAGATGATAAACCTAATGTACCTGGTTTTTATCGCGATGTTAGCATTAAATATGTCCAAAGAAGTACTATCAGCATTTGGAATTTTGAACCTTAAAATTATCGAA
>CALPPA020000193.1 GCA_943325355.2 Klebsiella pneumoniae
CCTGATTAAATTCTAACTCTGAATCGTGTTCAAAAAAAATGGCTTTTCTTTCGATAGATGCTTTAACCAAATAATGACTTCCTTTAAAATAGCATTGCTTTACCGTTGCTTTGAATTTTCCATCTTCAACCACTTTTAATTGATGTGGATACAATAGCAGCATTTCATCTGTGCTCTCCATATCCATAAAATGTGATTGTTTCAACTCATTTACTTCGCCAAAAAGAGAGGCAATGTAAAAACTAGGTGGATTTTCATAGAGTTCTCTTGAACTTCCTTTTGCAATTAATTTACCGTTTTGCAGTACTATAGTTTCATCTGAAAATGACAAAGCATCGTTGCTGTCGTGGGTTGCAATGATACAGGTAATTTGCTTTTCTTTGAAGTATTTGAATAAATTTCGACGTAAAGAATTCTTTCTGAAAGAATCTATTTGGCTAAAAGGCTCATCCAACAAAAGTATTTGGGGTTCCAATGCCAAAACCCTTGCCAAAGCTACTCTTTGCTGTTGGCCACCACTTAGGTATTTTGCTTTTACTTTAGCAAATTCAGTCATTTCGACCATTTCAAGTAGTTCTTGAACTCGTGCTTTTTTCTTGTCTTTATAAATATTGGACAAAAACTTTCCCACGTTTTCCTCGACAGTTATGTAAGGCATTAAATCAAAATCCTGAGCTAAATATTTAATATAATCTTCTCCTGGAATTAGATTGTATTTTGGACCCAAAATGCGTTCTTCATTATAAAAAATTTCACCTTTGTCTAGGTCGTATAAACCATATAGAAGTTTCAACAAAGTGCTTTTACCGCAACCGCTTTCGCCAATAACAGCAATATTTTGGCCTTTGGCAATTTCGAAACTTATATTCTCGATAACGGGTTTTTCAATGTATATAAAAGAAATATTTTTTATTTCGAGCATCTTCTGTATTTATGGCGCAAATTTACAATGTTTATTGATTAACCCCTAAAAGGAATCTTATATAATTTTATGACGCTGCAATACTATTACGGAATTTTAAACATAAAAAAAAGCAACATTATATCCATAATGGTGCTTTTTTGTTGGTAAAGTATTTCTTTACACTCCCTATTCGCAATATGTTTCTTCAGTTAAAAATTTTAGTTCATAGTAAAACCAGTAACAGGGATAAATTTTTTATTTATAATTTCAAAATCCAAAGCTAGGGTTTCATTAGAAATGTTATTTTCCGTGATTAAATTATCCTCGGCGATAAGCTGGTCAGCAGTTTTTTCAATTTTAGGCGAAGTAGGAGTTTCTATAACTTCCTCAACTATTGAATTTCTATTTATCACATTAAAGTCCAATGATTGTGTGTCGTTTGAAATGTTGTTTTCAGTGATTGCATTATCTTCGGCAAAAAGTTCTTCGATTGTTTTGCCAATTTTATTTGCATTTACACTTTCGATAACTTCATAGACAATCGCATTTTTGTCTCTATTCTTTTGTTCCAAAATTCTTGTGTCATTTGAAATGTTGATTTCACCCAAAGAATTTCTTTTCATATTGACTAAATTAGATCCATTACAAACATTAGTTAAAGTCACTAATGCCATTCCGATAAATAATACTGAATTTTTCATAATAATTTGTTTTTTAGATTTAATGTTCGTTTTTTGATTGCTTTTTTTTGAAATATTAAGATCATATAATAATATCCTATGCAAATATATATCTAAAAGACAGTATCTTGTTTTACACAGTACTAGAGTTTAACTTTATTTTAACATTTAAAGCTGTTTTATTGACTTTAAAAGTTAATAAACAATTTGTTAAATAAAAAAATAAGGGGAGTAATTCCGAAAGGAATTGAAAAAGGAAAAAACAAAAAATGCATACCTTTACATATTAAAGTTTTCTCGATGCAATTAACAGCCAAAACAGTAAATGACTATTTAAATGAACTTCCAGAAGAAAGAAAGACTGCTTTCTTAAAACTTCGTAATTGTATTTTGGACAATATTCCAAAAGGTTTCGAAGAACAATTGAGTTACGGAATGCTAGGTTATGTAGTACCACATTCTATTTATCCAAACGGGTATCATTGTAATCCCAAACTTCCTTTACCTTTTGTGGCTATAGCGTCACAAAAGAATTTCATCGCACTATATCATATGGGGATTTATATAAATCCAACATTATTGGAATGGTTTACTACTGAATACCGAAAACACTGCAATCAAAAACTAGATATGGGCAAAAGTTGCATCCGATTCAAGAAACTGGACCAAATTCCTTTTGATTTAATTGGAAAACTTGCCAGAAAAATATCTGTGAATGAATGGATTGAATGCTATGAAATGAGCATAACCTAAAATTGGTCACAAAAACCAATCATTATATGCGAATTACATTTGACCGATAAAAATAATAAATATCTACAAATGAAACCCAAATAAAAAGCCGCAAATCAAATTAGACTTACGGCTTTATTTATGCTATGAGGTTTTTCTATTTATTCGCTAAATATAATAATACATTCTTCTCAATTCGTTCATATATATTGGAAACATCTGCTTTTACGAATTTTTCTCCTAAGATATTTTCGTATAATTCAATGTATCTTTCAGAAACAGTTTCGATGTATTCATCAGTCATATTAGGTATTTGTTGCCCTTCTTGTCCTTGAAAACCATTTTCGATTAACCAACGACGTACAAACTCTTTAGATAATTGTTTTTGTTCTTCTTCACTATCTTGTCGCTCCTGATATCCGTCAGAATAAAAATAACGGGAAGAATCTGGTGTGTGAATTTCGTCTATAAGAACAATCTTCCCTTTTTTGGTTTTACCAAATTCATACTTGGTATCCACCAAAATCAATCCGCGACTGGCAGCAATTTCAGTTCCTCTTTGAAACAAAGCTCTGGTGTATTTTTCTATAACCAAATAATCTTCTTCCGAAACAATTGCTTTCGAAAGAATATCCTCACGAGAAATATCTTCATCGTGCGAACCATTATCCGCTTTGGTTGTTGGTGTAATTATTGGTTCTGGAAATTTGTCGTTTTCTTTCAATCCTTCAGCCATTGTTACTCCACAAATTTTTCTTTTTCCAAGTGTATATTCGCGAGCAGCGTGTCCTGAAACATAACCACGAATCACCATTTCGACCTTAAAAGGTTCGCATAAATGCCCAACAGCCACATTTGGGTCCGGAGTTGCAATTAACCAATTCGGAACAATATCTTGAGTCAATTCCATAAACTTGGTGGCGATTTGATTCAGAATTTGTCCTTTATATGGAATTCCTTTTGGCAAAACAACATCAAAAGCCGAAAGCCTATCGGTGGCGACCATAACCAAAAGTTCATCATTGATATTATAAACTTCTCTTACTTTACCTCGGTAAACTGATTTCTGATTGGGAAAATTGAAGTTTGTAGTTGTTATTGTGTTCATTGTGTATTTAGTTGTTTTAAGAAAGCAAATTTAGGCATATTTTCAAGGTAAAAAAAGAAAATATTTTGATGTGATATATTACAAAATATTTTCAGATAAATATCTTGCAACCCCGTCTTCATCATTCGACGAAATTACTTCTAAATTAGAGAGTTTCGTTTTCAAACTTTCAACGGCATTTTCCATAATTAATCCTTTTCCAGTTGCAACAAGCATTCTTTCATCATTGAACCCATCACCAAAAGAAATAGATTCCTCATAAGTATAGTTTTCTATTTCCAAAATTTTTAAAACAGCAACGCTTTTATCTACTGATTTATGCATAAATTCCAAACAAAAAGGCAGACTAAAGGCAGAATGAAAATTCTGTGAATGGTCTTCCATAATTTTGTCTTTCAATTCAACTAATTTTTGATGGCTGTTGTGAGTAAAGAATAATTTAATCGCACTTAAATCTTCTATCAATTTAAAATCAACAATTTCATTTGGATAATGCATTACCGTTTGAAAATTGTTCAGCTTTTTATTTTCTTTGTTTGATTGCCATACTTTTTCTTTGAATAAAACGGTCGTGAACTCCGAATCAATGTCTAAATCCAAGATAGATTTAATAAAATCACTATTGATGTCGAAAGAAAAAATAAGTTCTTTTGTGGGTGAATGAATCCTCGCTCCATTTGATGTTACTAAATAAATGGGACATCCCAAAGTTTCAACAATAGGCAATGCATCTAGATGATGGCGACCAGTGGCTACTATTATTAAAAAATTTTCTTTGTGAAGTTGCTGGAAAACGGTTTTAGTATATTGCGAAATTTGATGTTCTGTATTGAGTAAAGTTCCGTCTAAATCTGTTATTATAACTTTAATTCTCTCTTTTATAATCATTTTTTATTGTTCCGTTTTATCAACGCCAAAATTATTCTAATTTCAAGAGTTAGTCAAGAAATACTCTTTAACAATTTGTTAAAATTAATGATTTAACTTATATTAATTAGTAATATAAGTTAAATCATTTAATAAGAGTTATCTCTTGTTCTGAAAAAATAGTTTTTTAATCCCTTCTATTAGCAGTGTAATTA
>CALPPA020000194.1 GCA_943325355.2 Klebsiella pneumoniae
CGTGAAAGGAATATTGATTGCTCCCGGAATATGTCCCGCAACTAAATCGATAGGTTCTGTTTCGCCATTGTAGCGCTCGACATCACGAACATCAATTACGATATGGTTTTTCTCTTGAGAAACTTTTTCCACTTCGTCGATTGTTGCCATTTGAAGTTTCCAATTTTTGGTTTTTAAGGCTTCGGCTTTGGTAACAATTTCTGTTTTGGAACTTGTAGGGAAGTGAATTTTCTCCGCTTCTTGAAAACCACCATTAAGCACTTGTACTTTTTCGTGTCCAAGAGATTTTAACATCCACCACAATCGTGCTGCAGCATTGGAACCATTTTTATCATCGTAAATTACGACACGACTTGCTGATGAAATGCCAAGATTGGCTACTGTTTGGGCAAAATCTTCAATCTTTGGCAATGGGTGTCTTCCGCCAATGGATGCATCTTCTTTGATATCTGCTAGTTGACTATTCAAGTCTACAAATAGCGCTCCATCTAAATGCTTTTCCTCGTAGTTTGCCTTAGCATTTATACCTGTATTGGCATCTATAAGAACAAAATTTTCGGATTTATATAATTCCAATAATTCAGAAGCTTGAATAATTGTGGAGGTGTTTTTTGTATTCATTTTAGTTTAATTATTTACTGGTGAGCGTGACGCTCTTGCCTATTCCGATTTATTTTAATATTTCATAGCTTTTGTTTGTGAACATAAGCTAGAAGATCGCGCTAAAGGGTAAATTTGAGTTTAACTTTACCCTTATCTAGCGGGGTTTATCCTGAAGTAGTTTATTTTAATTTTAAAAAATCTTCTGGACTCATTACTCCAAGCTCACTTTTCTTATAATCTTTAGTATTTCTTGTAATAATTAAACTTATTTCTCCATTTATTTCCGCTGCATAATTTTGTAAAGCATCTTCAAAATCTTTAAAGTCTGAATTTAAAGCTACTATTATTGAATTTTTATCAATTACCAAAATTTCTAATATTGACAATAGTAATTTTAGTTTTTCTATTACTTTTTCTTGTTTGGCTTTTTGACTTAAAAGATAATATATATTACTTATAATAACAGGAGTTACATAACCAACGATTAATTTTCTTTCACACAAAGCTAGAATATTAGCAGCATTTTCCGAAAAAGGTTCTCTATCAAGAAAAAAGTCTAAAATCACATCAGTATCAATAAGTATTTTTTTCATTTATAAATACTTTTCAGAAAGTTTTTTTGTTAATTCTTTTTTGTAATCGGGATCATAATCGAAGGAAAATGAACTTTTTAATGATTTCACAATTGGAGTTAATTCAACCTTGTCATTTGAATTTTCTTTCACTAAAACTTTTAAATAATTTTCAATAATATTGGATAAACTATTTTCCTTTGTTTTAGCATACTTTTTAGCTTTTTCGATGATGGATTCATCTATTGTTAATGTCAATTTCGTACTCATAACTTTGGTTTTAACTTTAACAAAGATAATTAATTATTTTAATAGACACGTGTTTTTTTAAATATTTAACACGTGTTGAGATGATTACTTTTTTGCTGACATTATTTTTTTATGCTAGCGCGAACGTCCCGTTCGTGCGTGATCCAATTTATTTTTAATATTTTATTGTTTTTTTGTGGGTACGAGCTAGAAACTCGCGCTAGAGGGGCTACTTTTGTAATTTCATCACTTGTTCAAGCAATAATGGCAAACCACTTTCTTTAATTTCGTCGTTGTTCCAAAAACTTAAAACACAACTGACATAATTATCTCTCACTTTTTCTGCAACATAGTAAGCTGTTAGTGTTTTCCCACCCGACATTCCCGCTAACAGTGAATTAATTCCAGTAATGTCGTACACAATTTTTTGTGCTTTAGTAGGTTTTTCTTCAAAAATTATGTCCTTAATTTCCTCGGAAACTACTTTTACTCCTTTACCATTTTTTGTAAGTAATAATTGATTTAGAACAGTTGATTTTGCATCATCAAAATCCTTGTGGACAGACCAATTCATTTCTCCGTGATAAGGACATTGGACAGTATTGATATTTGTCCATTTGCAGGCATTACTTAACTTTATTTTTCGACCAGCAAAATTGATACTGTCAATTGTCATCGGTGTAAACGATTCTCGTGGAATTACATTTTTGATAATCATTTGAGCAAAGTCTCTTTCAAAAGATTTATCATATTTGTTTAGGCTATTAAATCCGATAGCCATTATCTGGTTGTTATCGTTAGGAACAAAATAAAAAGAAGTATATGAAATTAAATCGTATCCAATTTTTTCTCTTTTGTGTATGTAAATATTAGTAACGCCCAAGCTATCGTCTTTAATTTTGATATCATCATCTTTAATCGAAAATTTTCTGTAAGCTTTCTGAAGACCTTTTTCGGTGTAAAGGTGTTCATATAAAATCTGACTTGTAAAATTAACACCATCAATGTTATAAAAGACTTTATCATTAGTACTTACGGCCGAAAGCCTATTGTTAATATAATCAATATCTTGTGAATAAAGCTCAGAATTACAGACTATAAATAGAATGGCTAAGAATATTTTAAAAAATTTCATTTGATTACTTTTAGAATTAGTTGAATGTACTGCAATTTTTCGGATATACGTGCTACCTTTTAGATTGATCAGACTAAATCATCAAAATCCACCCATATTTGGGCAGCTTTGTCTGACATACATCATCTTTTTCTTATTGTAAAAACAGGAATTAATACTAACAATTCATCAAAAACTAATTTGCTAATTTAAAATCTACTTTTAGGCTATTTCCAAAAAAAGTATATCTTTAGCCAACCAAAAAAACAAAATAATATGCAAGACAACAAAGAAGAACATTTTAAAAGAGAACTCGGATTACTAGACGGAACGATGCTCGTCGTGGGTTCGATGATAGGTTCAGGAATATTTATTGTAAGCTCGGATATCGCCAGGCAAGTAGGTTCTGCTGGATGGCTTACTATGATTTGGCTTATTTCAGGTTTAATCACGATGATTGCTGCCGTAAGTTATGGCGAGTTGAGCGCGATGTTTCCCAAGGCGGGAGGTCAATATGTTTATCTCAAGGAAGCGTATAATAAACTGATTGCTTTTCTGTATGGTTGGAGTTTCTTTGCCGTAATTCAAACGGGTACCATTGCTGCAGTAGGTGTAGGTTTTTCAAAATTTGCTGCCTATTTAGTTCCGCCATTAAGCGATGAAAATGTTCTTTATGAAATAGGCTCTTTCAAACTTAACGCAGCCCAAATCGTTTCTATTATTACCATTATTCTACTGACTTATATCAACAGTCGTGGGGTAAAAAACAGCAAAATATTACAAACCGTTTTGACGGTGATTAAGATTTTGTCTTTGTTTGGTTTGATTGTTTTTGGTTTCCTTTTGGCTGCCAAAGCTGAAGTTTGGAATGCGAACTGGGCCGATGCTTGGAATACTCGTTCCTTTAATGTGGATAGTGGTTCTTGGATGCCAATTGGCGGGACAGCTTTAATCACTGGCATCTCGGCAGCGATGGTGGGTTCTTTGTTTTCTAGTGATGCTTGGGTTGGTGTGACTTTTATTGCTGGCGAAATCAAAAATCCAAAGCGAAATGTGGGGCTAAGTTTATTTCTGGGAACTTTTATAGTGACTATTATTTATGTCTTGACTAATTTGATGTACCTCGCTGTAATTCCTTTGGACGAAATTGCCACTGCAAAATCCGATAGAGTTGCTGTTGTGGCTTCCCAATATACTTTTGGCGATATGGGAACGATTATTATTGCTGTTATGATTATGATTTCGACTTTTGCCTGCAATAACGGATTGATTATGGCGGGAGCCAGAGTCTATTATACAATGGCTAAAGATGGTCTGTTTCTCAAAAAAGCAGCTGAACTAAATGACGCCAGCGTTCCGGCTTGGGCATTATGGGTACAATGTATTTGGGCTTCGCTATTGTGTTTGACTGGAAAATATGGTGATTTATTGGATTTCGTAATCATCATCGTATTGATATTTTACATTTTGACAATTTATGGTATATTCATTCTTCGCAAGAAAATGCCAGATGCTGAAAGACCTTATAAGGCTTTTGGTTATCCTTTCTTGCCATTATTATACATTGTAATTGCCTCGGCAGTTTGTGTTTCGTTGTTGCTGACTAAATTCTCGACTTGTGGTTGGGGCGTTTTGATAATGCTTACGGGAATTCCAATTTATTATTTGACAAAACAAAAGGAGTAGATTTCAGATGGCAGATTTCAGATAGCACAGATTTAGCCCTGATTGCTTCGCCAGTTCGCTTCGCTCGTGTGAAGTGGAAATCCTTTTATGAGGTACGAATAAAAGATTGCAGCGTAGAGCAGGATTAGCTCCAAAATGAAAAAATCCATCTCATTAATTTGAGATGGATTTTCTGTAATAGATTAGAATATTTTTTATAAAACTGTTTCTACCTCGTTAAACGGCAATCCCCAAGCATCGGAAACGCCTTTGTACACAATTTTACCATTGGCA
>CALPPA020000195.1 GCA_943325355.2 Klebsiella pneumoniae
ATTATTATAAGATTAATATTATTAATTATTATAATACTATGTATTTCATCGGAATTAATGTTTATTTTATCGTTTTTATTTTTCTTTTACAATAATTTTGTAAAAGAACTTATTACTATTTAATTTAAAGACCTACGAACGATGAAGCAACTAAATTTAAAAATTGTAACCCTATTTATAACTACCTCTTTGCTTTTTTCGTTCAATGTTTATAGTCAAAATACTTTAGCTGGCAATAGTAATATTATGGAATCCATAAATGCATCGGGTAACAATGCAACCGGCAGTTCAGGCTCGGTTTCCTATTCAATCGGACAAGTATTCTATACTTATATTGGACAATCAGTATACAATGTTGCACAAGGCGTACAACACAACGAAGATACCTCGCCTTCAGTTGCAGGAACAATTTCTGCAAATCAGGCGATTTGCTCTGATTCACAACCTTCTTCCTTAACTTTAACTGGAAATACTGGAACTATTCAATGGCAATCTTCAACGGATAATGTCGCTTTTACTGCTATAACAGGTGAAACAGGGATAACTTTATCTGGTGCTTCAATAGGAAATTTAACTGCAACCAAATATTTTAGAGCAGTAGTGACTAATGGAGTTTCTCCCTCTGTAACTTCTGAAACAGTGGCAATAGTTGTTTCTGCTACCACTTGGAATGGAACTGTATGGTCTAATGGAGCTCCGATAAGTACAACAACTGCAATTATAAGCGGGAATTATAATGTTTCTGCAAATATTAATGCTTGTAGTCTTGTTGTCAATAATAATGCTGTTGTTACAATTCCCTCTGGTTTTAATGTAACTTTAAACGGCGCTATAACTGTAAATTCTGGCAGTTTTACTTTGAATGATAATGCCAATTTGATACAATTATCGAATGTTGCCAATTCAGGGAATATAACCGTAAATCGAAATAGTGCTGCTTTATTACGACTTGATTATACTTTATGGTCATCGCCAGTAATAAATGATAGTCTCAATTTGCAAGCATTTTCTCCAGCAACAAGTACTAATAGATTTTACAATTATAGTACCTCGACAAATTTATATACTGCTATTGTAAGCCCATCGACTACCAAATTTGCATTAGGTCAAGGGTATCTAATTCGAATGCCTAATGATGCTTCTTCGACCGTTAGGACTAGTTATCCGGGAGTATTTACAGGTGTCCCTAACAATGGAAATATTCCTATTACTATGACAAATGAAGGTCTTGGAAAAGGTTTTAATTTAGTTGGAAATCCTTATCCATCTGCTATAAGTATAGCTCAGTTTGTTGCTGATAATGCAGCCAATATTACTGGAACTTTATATTATTGGAGAAAAACAAACAATTCAGCTAGTCCATCTTATTGTACTTGGACGGCTGGAACATTTATATCCAACGGAGAATCGCAAGTTGTTGATCCTAATGGTATCATTACGTCTGGTCAAGGTTTTTTTGTTGAAGCATTAAATTCAGCAACTACGGTTGTTTTTAATAATGGACAAAGAACTACTAATGTCACGAATCAATTCTATAAAACAAAAGTTGTTGAAAGAAATACAATTTGGTTAAACGCCACCAACTCAACAGGTGCTTTCTCTCAAATGGCCGTGGGGTATATATCTAACGCTACTTTGGGTATCGATGAATTTGACGGAAAATATTATAATGATGGAACTATAGCCTTAAATTCATTAATTGATAATACTGATTATGCTATTCAAGGACGTCCTTTACCATTTGATGGTGCTGATGAGGTTCCTTTAAGCTTCAAAGCTACAAACGCTGGTGATTATACAATAGCTATTGATCACTTGAATGGTCTGTTTGCGACTTCACAAGATATTATCTTGAAAGATAATGATAATGGGACGGAAACCAACTTGAAATCAAATTCTTATACCTTTACTGCACAATCAGGAACTACAAATACTAGATTCTCCTTGAAATATCAAAAAACATTAGGAATCACAACAACTACTTTTAATGAAAACAGCATAGTACTTTTCAAAAAAGATGAAAAAATCTTTATTAAATCAGATGGTTTGACTATTGATAATGTGCAACTATTTGATATGGGTGGAAGATTACTACTCGAAAAAACAAAAGTTAACTCGAATGAAACTAGTATCGAAAGTTCAAAATATGTTGGACAAGTATTGATTGTCAAAATTGCTTCAGGTGATAAGGCAGTAGTGAGCAAGAAAATAGTTATCTAGAAATCCAATATAACCTGTTAAGTGTAATTCATTTTTTTAACGGCTAGACATTGATTTTGAGAGTTTGATTAAGCTGTTTCACTTAATTTAAGTAAAACAATGATATGTGCAACCAAGACCCGAGTCCCGATAATTATTGGACGAACAGGCGAAGCAATTGGTTATCTGGCTCTTTTTTCTGTCTAAATGGTAAAATATTTGTTTTTATTATTTGCACAAAACCTATGAATCTATTATTAATCTATAAAAGTTATAGAATACTATTGAAATCTGAAATAGTTTGGTAGTTATTTAATCTTCATTTGATTAAGTTAAATTACTTTCAAAAAACAAATATAATATTTCGGTAATAAAAGTCTTGTATTCCTAGAAAAAGTAAGGGTTATATTGAAAAGAAAGCTTTCATAATACTTGTTAATAAAATAGTGAATATTGAAATAAAAACACTGATAATTATCAAATAAAAATAATATTAATAGGTAATATAATAATTAAATAAAAATTTTATTCCACTATAATTTTTTGAATAAATCATCGTTATTTTGTAAATATAATGCATTTTATCTAGGATATAAGATATTTCATCTGTTTTTTTACTCGATAAAGTAATATCTTACAATTTATAGTTTTTGATAATTTGGCAACACTAAAACGCCATATATTTCTATATATAATGTAAGTTATTTTTTATATTTATTTTTTTTTTGTGTTGTTTGTCGGTAAAAACATTAATTATGACGATTTTTATTTTTCGTTTTATTAGTTTTGTAAACGAAATGATCGCATATTAATTAAAGCTCTAAGATTGTGAAGCCTCTAAATTTAAAAATTACAAACCTAGTTGTTATCTTGATGTTGTTTTTTTCTTTAAATTGCATAAGTCAAAACATCCAATCCATTGCAAACGATACTATGGAAACTTTTAATGCATCTGGTGACGATGCAATTGGTGATTTTGGTTCAGTTACTTATTCCATCGGACAGGTATTTTATACCCAGATAGGAGAATTTAATTATAATGTTTCGCAAGGTGTTCAACAAGAAGAATTAAATCAAACTTTAGCCGTTGAAGAAAATAGTGTTGAGTCTAAGACAGAAATATTCATTTTCCCAAATCCAACAACTGATTTTGTTGTTGTAAATATGGCAGGAGATGAGTTTGAAAATGGATCGTGTTCTTATCAGCTTTATGACTTTCAAGGAAGGCTTGTAAAGCAAAATATAATTATTCAGAACGAAACTAAAATTGATTTATATGATCTTAGTTCTTCTCTTTATTTACTACATTTATATGCTAACAATAAAACTTTGAAAACTTTTAAAATAATAAAAAAATAAATTATGAAACTTACACTTACCCTACTGTTATTTGTGACTGTTACGCTTAGTATTTTTGCGCAGGCACCTGAAAAAATGAGTTATCAAGCAATTATTCGATCACAAACCAATAGCTTGGTAAAAAATTCAAATATAAGTCTTAAAATTATTGTGCATCAAGGTAGTACAACTGGAACTAGAGTTTACGAAGAAACTCATTTGGTTATGACTAATAATAATGGTCTAGTTTCTCTTGAAATTGGAACAGGAAATATTATTACAGGTTCCTTTAGTTCAATAGCTTGGGATAAAGGGCCTTATTTTGTAGAAACACAAGTAGATGCTGCTGGTGGGACAAATTATAACATTATAGGAATTACACAGCTATTAAGTGTCCCTTATGCCTTGCATTCCAAAACTGCTGAAAGACTAGTAGGCACAAATGGAACCAATCCATACAAAGCTTTAGTTATTCCATTTACTACATCAAGAGGTATAGCGAGTTCGGATATAAATAATATAATTGAATGTACTGCATCTGCCACATTAACATTATCTTTGGGTTTCGGTGCCATGGCAATAGGCGATACAATTAATTTAGAAGCTCACAATGGTGCAGCTTTGACTATACAAGCTGCTACTGGAGTAACAATCAATTACAATGCAAACGGTAGTGCAAATTTTGCTAGTACTACCGGAAATGTTAGGTTTGGTTTACTAAGAAAAACAGGTTTAAATACTTATATAATATCTGGACAATGAGAAATTTAATTTACTTTTTTTTATTCTTTTCAACAGTAGTTTTTTCACAGAATTACAATTATGCTATTGAAGAGCCTAAAAAAATTACACTGCCAACGCTACCGGTAGTAAATAATCAATTGGAAGAAATTGAATATTTCAAGGCGTATTTATTGCCAATTACTAAAAAAGCTACTTTGCAAACTGCTTTA
>CALPPA020000196.1 GCA_943325355.2 Klebsiella pneumoniae
CAAAAAGTGATGTATATTTGCAGTCCTGTAAAGGGCGATTAGCTCAGCTGGTTCAGAGCACCTCGTTTACACCGAGGGGGTCGGGGGTTCGAACCCCGCATCGCCCACAAAAAAAATTCATTAGAGATAATGGAGTTTTTTTTATTCCAAAAAATACTTAAAAACAGCTAATTAATTTTTACCTTCTTCTTTATTTTCTTCATCCAGATATCATAACCCTTTGAATTCATATGCAAACTATCTTCAATAAATAATGATGGATTGGGTTTCGAATTTTTAAGCATTTGATTCCAAATGTTAATAAAATAAGTGTGCTTTTGGTTTTTACAAAAATCAGCAATTCGATTATTGGCATCCAACATTCTTTGTCGCATCTCCCACCTCAAAGGACAAGGCTTTAATGAAATGAAATATATCTCTGTCGTAGGAAACTTTTCTCTAATATGTTGATAAAGAATCCTGAATCTTTCCAATACTGTTTTTCCCGTCACGGTATCTGACGAAGCAATATCATTTTCACCACAGTAAATAACAATTCTTTCAGGATTATATTTTTCAATAATAGCTGCCCGATACCTTATAACATCTAACAAAGTTGACCCGCCAAAAGCACGATTAAGTGGCGCATATTCCAACAAATCCTGTTCCAAAGTTATCCACTTTGTAAAAGAAGAACTTCCTATAAAAAGTGTTTTATAATGAACAGGCATTGCAATACTATCCTGTTTTTTGAATGCTTGAATGTCGTTCCAAAAAGGAGGGTTTTGTGCTGAGACATTAACTATCAAAAACAACATCTGAATACAGATAATTGCTTTCAGATACTTTGGGATAAATTTCATTTTAAAAGTCTTTAGCTCCAAATTTACAATAAATTATATTGGATTAAATTTCTCGCAATATCTTTAAACACAAAAAAGGCTTTAAAGAAATCCAGAATAATGACGCCGTCTTTAAGCAAGTTTTTGGCACACACAAATAGGTGTAAAACAAACAGAGCATTACAAAAAGTAATGCTCTGTAAAAATAAATTATTTATGTGTATTATTCCTTTATAATTTTTACATTTTCTGTGCCATAAGAGTTTTCAACTTTTAGAAAATAAACCCCAGTTTTATAGGTACTCATATCCAAAGTACTAGAGGCATCTACAACATCTTCAACTATCTTTCGCCCAAGAACATCCGTAACCATAATTTTATTTTTTTCATCATATAACTGCATATAAAATTTGTTTTTAACAGGATTTGGATAGAAGGTTTGCTTCAATTCAGACGGAGTTTCAACGCCCAAAGAACAAGTGTTTCCTACCACATAAGAAAAATATTTTGTTACAGCTTGTCCTCCTGCAAAAGCAAATTTAACTGCATAACTAATAGTTGCCCCTAAAGTTTGTCCAGTTATAGTATTTGAATAGATTTTTCCTGAAACATTACTCATTGGTGTTTCTGTAAATGGAGTTTGTTTCCACAAAAAAGCAACAAGACCTGATTTATCTGTATCCAATAGTTCGAATGTGATTTTAACATTCGTTCCTGTAGTTTGAAAAGAATATTTATAACCCACTGAGAAAGACCCTTGTTGAGCATCAGATGCAATTCCAGCACATTCTGTATTAGTGCTTACTGCTGTTTTAGCTGAAAGCAAAATTGGGTTATTAAGAGCGGTGTTTCCAACTAAATCTTTAACTGTAACACTAAAATTATAATCCGTATCTGAGGCTAATGCAGACATTACAAAAGATTTTTGAACTCCGGAATCACTTGTTGTCGATTTTGTAATAGCACCATAAGACACGCTATAAAAAACCGTCCCAGAGGCATCTGTCGCATTCAAAATTATTTCTACAGACGAAGCAGTAATAGCACCAATGGTAGCGGTAAAATTAGTAGGTGCCACAACATCATTGGTGCTGGCACAATCTGTTCCTACCTCATAACTAACGAAATCTGTTACTGCTAGTCCACCAGCAAAGGCAAATTTAACTCCATAATTAATAATAGCCCCAGGAGTTTGCCCAGTAATAGTTCTTGTAAAAATATTTGTTCCTGGGACATTAGTCATTTGCACTTCTAGTGCAGCAACATCACCTTGCTTTCTCAAAAAAGCAACAACTCCTGATTTGTCCGTGTCCAATAATTCGAAAGTAATTTTAACATCCGTTCCAATAGTTTCGAAAGTGGATTTATACCCTATGGTAAATGCGCCTTCAAGAGCAACTTTAGAAGCGCTCACACAACCTGGCCCTGCAATAGAGACTTCACTCGCATTGGCGTTAATCGAAAACAATAAATTAACAACAACAGCTGTCAAAAGAAATAGTAATTTATTTTTCATAGTAATTATAATTTGTTTATTTTTCAAAAATAAGGATTTATAATTTCAATTGATTAATTATATACACATCAAAACTGCATCAAACTTTTTTTTAACAGTAAATCATTTATTATCCAAAAAAAAAGAGCATTACTTTCGTAATGCCCTGTAAAAATAATCTATATTTTTTCTATTCCTTAATAATTTTCACGTTTTGAATGCCGTAAGAATTTTCAACATTTAAAAGATAAACACCAGTTTTGTGGGCGCTCATATCTAAAGTATGAGAGGACTTAACTACTTCTTCCAATATTTTTCGACCCAACACATCCGATAAAATAATTCGATTATTTTCGTCTAACAATTGAAGGTAAAATACATTTTTCACTGGATTTGGGTAGAAAAATTGTTTCAATTCAGAAGAAGTTTCAACACCTAAGGAACAGGTGTTTCCTACCGTATAAGTATAATATTTCGTTACCGCCAATCCGCCTGCAAAAGCAAATTTTACCGCATAACTGATAGTTGACCCTAGGGTTTGTCCTGTGATGGTTTTTGTGAAAATCTTTCCTGAAACATTCGTCATCGGTGTTTCTCCAAAAGGAGTTTGTTTCCACAAATAAGCAATTACTCCCGTTTTGTCGTCCAGTAGTTCAAAAGTTATTTTTACATCTGTACCAATGGTTTGGAAAGCATATTTATAACCCACAGAGAAAGTTCCTTGTCCTGCCAATGCTTCTGAAGCAGTTCCTGCACATTCTGTGTTAGTATTTAATGCTGTTGTAGCATTGAGTAGAATTGGATTATTAACAGCAACATTTCCTGCTAAATCGCTTGCCGAAATACTAAAAATATAATTTGTATTTGGGGTCAGAGCTGTTATCAAAAGGGAATTTTGAACTCCAGAAGCACCTGATGTAGAACTGTTCTTGGAACCATAAGCAACATTATAAACAACTGTTCCAGAATTATCAGTAGCTTTCAACAACAATTCAACAGAAGAACTGGTAATGGCTCCAATACTGGCTGTAAAATTAGTAGGACCTTGAACATCGTTAGTGCCTCCGCAATTATTTCCCACTACGTAACTTATATATTTAGTAACCGATAATCCTCCAGCATAAGCAAATTTACAAGCATAGCTAACAGTGGATCCCATTGTTTGTCCGGTCAAAGTTGCAGTAAAAATATTACCTGAAACTTGTGTCATAGCGGTTTCCCCAAATGGAGTTTGTTTCCATAAATAAGCAATTACGCCCGCTTTATCAGTATCCAACAATTCAAATGTAACATAGACATTCGAACCCACTGTTTCAAATGTGGTTTTGTATCCAATAGAGAATGCTCCTTGTTGAGCAACTTTAGATGTTTCAATACAAACCATCACTGGCGCAATAGTAACATTCACGGTTTGTGATGTGCTAATAGCAGCAGCATTATCTGTAGCTTTTGCCGTTAAGGCATAATTTCCAGCACCAGGATTCCAAGTGGCAGCATAGGGAGCCGAAGTATCGGTGCTTATCAAAATATTATTCTGGTAGAAACTTACCTGCTGAATTGTACCATCAAAATCACTGGCATTGGCAGTAATGCTAACGGGTTTTCCTTCGGTAAATGTTGTATTGTCTGAAGGTGTAACCAATGAAACTGTAGGAAGAGCATTGGCAGTAATGGTTACCAACACTAATAATTCAACATCATCTGTACGTAAATCAGCATTGGTAACAGTCAATTTCAAACTATACATTCCTTCTACTAATCCACTTATGGTAGAAATAGCGGCAGCAGCATTTGAAAATTGAACAACCGATGGTCCATAGTTTTGTGTCCAAGAATAAGTCAATGTTTTCGCTCCTGATTCCGTGCTTGCTGAACCATCAACGGTAGTGGAAGTTGAAGGCAAAATCACTTTTAGATTTGGTCCTGCTACAGCCGTTGGATAACTGTAAGTCAAATCGCCCGTCCTGGTAAAAGTCATTTTAGCCAAATTAAATTCTCCTGCCGAAAAAGCGACACGCAATATATGTTTTCCGGGTGTAAGCGGAATATTGGCAACTGTTTTAGTAGCCCAAACATTCCAAGAGGTAGTTGATGTGGAAGGCACTGTAATAGCAGCAGAAATAGCTTGTCCGTCTAATTCCAAAAGAAACGGTCCTCCACCAGCCGAATTGCC
>CALPPA020000197.1 GCA_943325355.2 Klebsiella pneumoniae
CGGATTCTACTGTAAAAAGCGATGCGCAAATTATCATTGCTCGTGCGGCAATTCAAACTGGAGATGAAACCAAAGCTCGTTCGGCTTACGCCAAATTGCTAACTATTGCCAAAGGAGAATTGGCTGCCGAAGCCTTGTATTATGAAGCCTATTTCAAAAATAAAGAGGCAAAATTTGAAGATTCAAACACGGTAGTTCAAAAATTAGCCAAGAATTATTCGAGTTATAAATATTTTGGAGCCAAAGGATTAATCCTGATGGCGAAAAATTTCTATGGATTGAAAGACAGCTTCCAAGCGACTTATATCTTAGAGAATATAATAAAAAATTTCACTGATTTCCCAGATGTAGTTTCGGAAGCCCAAACGGAATTGGACACAATCAAAAGGGAGGAAGCAAAAACAAATTCATCGATAACTAATTAGTTTAAAAACGTTGTCACACTGAGCTTGTCGGAGTGCTTCACATTAAAATATAAAATATGAGAATTAATTTCAAAAATAGTTTTGCCTTTGCCTTATTTCTAACTTTTCAATTTTCTTTCTCCCAAAAGAATGGAGAAAACATTGGAACAGAAGTCGTGAATGTTGTTAAACCTTATACACCAACAATTTCGGATGCTTTCAAAGTAAAGGAAACGCCAGTTCTTGACGACGAAGGAAACTCAAAAAAGGAAACTATAAAATATAATATTTTCTCTTTTCCGGTAGCTTCCACTTTTACGCCATCAAAAGGAAAAGCCGAAGGTGTCGAAAAAGAAGAGCAAGCGCATTTGTTTAATAATTACGCCACTTTCGGAGCTGGGAATTATGGAACATTCAATGCTGAATTATTTGTTTATCAAGAGCTTGGAGCCAATGATTATGTGGGCGGAATGTTTCGTCACCTTTCCTCACAAGGCGGAATAAAAGAGGTGGAGTTGACTGATAAATTTTTTGACACTTCCATTGATTTGACTTATGGAATTCGAGAAAGAGATTTGTCTTGGAACGTGGATTTGGGTTATCAAAACCAAATCTACAATTGGTATGGTTTGCCAGCCGCTTTTGGTAGTTCTTTAACTCCAAATAACAGAGCAATTTTGATTGATGGAATAAATCCACAACAAAGTTACAACAACATTTATTTAGGAAGTAAAATAGAATTTAATGAAAGTATTTTAGAAGAAGCAAGCGTTAAATTTAACCATTTTTCTGATGCTTTTGGGTCTGCAGAAAATAGATTTTACGTAAAGCCTTCTTTAAAATTTAACATCAGTGATATGGCAATTAAAACTAATGTAATTGTCGATTATGTTGGGGGAAGCTTCAAAAAAGAATATTGGAACACAAACCCAATAAAATATGGTTTTACCAATTTTGGAATTGCGCCAAGCGTTGCTTTACAGGAATCCGATTGGACGGTCAATATTGGCGTGGGCTTGTTTTATAGTTCAGATATTGAAAACAATAATAATAAATTTTTAGTGTATCCACAAATAAATGCTTCCTATAAAGTGGTTGGCGATTTGATGATTTTCTACGCTGGAGCCGAAGGAAATTTAGAACAAAACACCTACTCGGATTTTGTTGGCGAAAATCCATTTTTATCACCAACATTAGATGTCAAACCAACAGATAAACAATATGATATTTTCGCTGGTTTGAAAGGGAAATTGACCAATACTGTAAGCTATAATATCAGAGGGTCTTATGTGAACGAAAATAACAGAGCTTTATTTAAAAGCAACGACTACAACGAAAACAGCATCAACGAAAATTACGCTTTTGGGAATTCCTTTCAAGTGGTTTATGATGATATGAAAACCGTGAGTTTTTATGGTGAATTAAAAGCGGATTTTTCTGAGGATGTGACTTTTGGCATTGACGGAACGTTTAGTAGTTATGCCAATGATATTCAAAGTGAAGCCTGGAATTTACCAGCTATTAAATTAAAAGCAAAAGTAAATTTCAATATCACCGATAAATGGTATGCCGGAGTCAATCTATTCTTTGTAGGAGAACGAAAAGACCAAAAATTAAATACAGATATTGTTTATATTGTGGCTCCAAGTCCAATTACTTTAGATAGCTATTTTGATGTAAACGCCAATGTCGGATTTAAATACAGTGACAGATTAACTGCTTTTCTAAGAGCGAATAACATTGCCAACCAAGCCTATCAAAAATGGCTGGATTACCCAGTTCAGGGATTTCAAGTTGTTTTGGGAGCGAATTATAAATTTGATTTCTAGTTCAAGGCGCAAGGGTTTTGCCACTAATACACAAAGGCACAAAGGTTTTTTGTAGACTTAAACAACAATAATTACATATTTTTCTTTTTTCTTTGTGACTTAGCGCCTTCGTGGCAAAATCTTATGACTTTCAAACAAAAAACACACCAGCATTACCTTCAATTAGTCCAAGACAGAATCGATGTTTTCAAAGATATGATTATCGCTTTGACAGAAGATTCAAAGAACGATGCCAAAGGTTCAGCCGGCGATAAACACGAAACGGCTTTGTCGATGATGCATATTGAACAAGAAAAACTCAATCACAAATTGAAAGAAGTATTTGCTCAAAAAGCTGTTTTGGATAAGATTGATTCTACTACAATTGCAAAAACTATTATTGTGGGCAGTTTAGTCAAAGCCAATGGAATTTATCTTTATTTGAGTGCAGCACTTCATAAAATTGCTGTTGATGGGATTAATATAATTGCACTTTCTCCACAATCTCCTTTGGGAAATAAATTAATGGGGAACGAAGTTGGGTTTGGGTTTGAGATTAATGGGACGAGGTATGTAATCCAGAATATCGAATAGAAAACCTTTTCACCAGTATTCCATCTTTACAATCCACAACTTCAATTCCATTTTCATACCTTTTCAATTACATTTTAAACTTAAAAACTATTTTTTAGTTATAATTTATAACTAAAAATTCTATTTGTGTTTTAGGATTATAACTAAAACTTCATCTTTGCCCATCAAAATAAACAAAATAGTTAAAAATATAGAATTATGTGCGGAATAGTATGTGCCTTTGATTTAAAACAAAAAGTTGAGGTTTTAAGACCACAAGTATTAGAAATGTCTAAAATTATCCGTCATCGCGGACCGGATTGGAGTGGCGTTTTTAGTAACGACAAGGCGATCTTGGCTCACGAACGTTTGGCGATTGTGGATCCAGCTTCAGGAAAACAACCTTTGTTTAGTGAAGATGGAAATCTTGTTTTGGCTGCTAATGGAGAAATTTACAACCACAGAGAATTGCGCAAACAATTTGAAGGAAAATATAATTTTAAAACTGAAAGTGACTGCGAAGTTATTTTGGCACTTTACAAAGAAAAAGGACCGCATTTTATTGACGAAATGAATGGTATTTTTGGTTTTGCAATCTATGATGTAGAAAAAGACGAATATTTTGTGGCTCGTGATCATATGGGAATTATTCCATTGTACATTGGTTGGGATCAAAACGGAACGTTTTATGTGGCTTCAGAATTGAAAGCATTGGAAGGATATTGTACCAAAATTCAATTATTTCCTCCAGGACATTATATGTCAAGCAAAGACGGAGAATTTGTGCAATGGTACAAAAGAGAATGGGTTGATTATGATGCTGTAAAAGACAACGAAACCAGTATTCAAGCCATCAAAGAGTCACTTGAAGCTGCAGTTCACCGCCAATTGATGAGTGATGTCCCTTATGGAGTTTTGCTTTCTGGAGGATTGGATTCTTCGATTACTTCGGCTGTAGCCAAAAAATATGCCCAGAAACGTATTGAGTCTGGTGATACTGTTGATGCTTGGTATCCGCAATTGCATTCTTTTTCTGTGGGATTAGAAGGTTCTCCAGATTTGGCTGCAGCCCAAAAAGTAGCCGATCATATTGGAACCATTCACCACGAAATTAAATTCACAATTCAAGAAGGTTTGGACGCGGTTAAAGATGTAATTTACAATTTAGAAACTTACGATGTAACTACAATTAGAGCATCAACACCAATGTGGTTAATGGCGAGAGTTATCAAATCTATGGGTATCAAAATGGTGCTCTCTGGAGAAGGAGCTGACGAACTTTTTGGAGGATATTTGTATTTTCACAAAGCACCAAACGCCAGAGAATTTCACGAAGAAAACGTTCGGAAATTAAGCAAATTGCACATGTACGATTGTTTGCGTGCCAACAAAAGCTTGGCTGCATGGGGAATTGAAGGTCGTGTGCCGTTTTTGGATAAAGAATTTATGGATGTGGCGATGCGAATCAATCCGCAAGATAAAATGATCAACGCGGCCCATCCAATGGAAAAATGGGTAGTTCGTAAAGCGTTCGAAGATATGTTGCCTGAAAGTATCGCTTGGAGACAAAAAGAGCAGTTTAGCGATGGTGTGGGATACAGCTGGATTGACACTTTGAAAGCAACAGTAGCAGTAGAAGTTTCAGACGACCAATTAGCCAATGCGAAATATAGATTTCCGTTA
>CALPPA020000198.1 GCA_943325355.2 Klebsiella pneumoniae
CCAGCTTCGAAAGGGAAGCATTTGTATCCACCTTGAGCATCTCTGTTAGCATCAAATTTTCCGTATGTTTTACAAACCTCGGCAAGACTACTGTCAAAAAGGGTTCCGTCTTCAAAATAGCCGGCATAATTAAAATTGAAAGTAGTTCCATCTACAGGTTTTACGCCAGTTCCTTTTTCGGTAATTTTATAGATTAAACCAGAAGGAGTTTTAGTTCCAGTAGCTTTAATTTCGGCGATTGAAGCAGCTTTTGCCGCGATGACATCAGCATATTTTTCTAGATAGACTTTCTTGGCTTCGGCTTCAATTGCCGCTTGTTTTTTCTGGTTTTCGGCATCAATTAGTGCTTGTTTCTTATCGTCTTCGGCTTTATTATCATAATAATCAGAGAACACTTTTGGGGCGTTAAATGCTTTTGCCAAAGTTCCTTTTCTAGTAATGGTTACTTTCAATATGACATCTTCTTGTACAATCAAGTTTACGATATCCATTCCTTGTGTAACGTACCCAAAAATGGTGTGTTTTCCGTCTAACCAAGGCGTTTCTTTGTGGGTAATGAAGAACTGGCTTCCGTTTGTTGCTGGGCCAGAATTAGCCATAGCAAGAATTCCACCTTTAGTAAATTTTGCATCTGTGATTTCATCTTTGAAAGCATAGCCACAACCACCAGAACCATTCCCTGAAGGATCGCCACCCTGAATCATAAAATCTTTAATCACTCTATGAAATTTCAAACCATCATAGAAAGGTTTTCCTTTAAGTTTTGTATCGGTTACATAAGTGCTTGTTCCTTCGGCAAGAGAGATAAAGTTGGCTACAGTAACCGGAGTTTTTTGGTATTCGAGTTGAACAACGATATTTCCCTTATTGGTTGCAATTGTCGCAAAAATCCCTTCTGCAACCGCTGCTGGTTTCTGAGTTGGTTTTGCAGTTGTTTTAGCGGCAGTCGTGCTAGTTGTAGTTGGTTTTTTGGTTGTAGTTGCAACCGGTTTTTTGGCTGTTTGAGCCTGAATGTTTAACATTCCTAAGAATAGTAATACTAAGAATTTAGTTTTCATATGGATTAATTTAATATTTATAATTGTAAAATAGTTATTATTTTATACTTCTTAATTTTGTATTTCGTGTATTGTACTTCGTATATCGTACTTCTAATTCATTTTTTCTAGCAATTCAATTTCAAAAATAATATTGGTATTCGGAGGAATAACTGCACCAGCACCTGCTTCTCCATATCCCAATTTCGAAGGGATAAAAATGACAGCTTTATCGCCAAAAGACAATTGCTCAATTCCTTCGATAAAACCTGGAATCATCCCGTCTTTTTTTCCTGCTTGAAAAGGAATGGGTTGGTATCCACCTTGAGCAGCTCTGCTTTCGTCAAGTTTTCCATACGTTTTTAAAACATCAACAAGACTAGAATCAAACAGGCTTCCGTTTTCTAGAAAACCAGCATAATGAATGAAAATGTTGGCTCCAGCCGAAGGTTTTTTGCCTCCCGCTTTTTTTGTGATGACATATTTTAAGCCAGTAGGAGTTGTTGTGGCTTTGGTTTTCATTGCTGCAAAATAGGCTGCTTTTTGGTCAAAAACCCCTTGATATTTTGCGTTTGTGGCTCTTTCTAAAGCCAATTTATTTTTTTGATTTTCAGATTCCACAGCGAAATAATCCTGAAATGTTTTTACAGCATCAAACTTTTTAGCAGCTTCACCATTTCTAATAATAGTGATTGTTTTGATAAAATCATTTTGCTCGATTTTGTTCACTACATCCATTCCTTTTTCGACCACTTTGCCAAAAATGGTGTGTCTTCCCTCAAGCCAAGGGGTTTCTAAATGCGTGATAAAAAACTGGCTGCTGTTTGTCGCTGGACCGCCATTGGCCATTGCTAAAACTCCTCCTTTATCAAATTTTAAATCGGATATTTCATCCTTGAATTTATATCCGGTATCTCCAGAGCCCGTTCCTAATGGATCTCCGGTTTGAATCATAAACTCCTTAAGGACTCTGTGAAATTTCAATCCATCATAAAAAGGTTTATTTTTTAGGTTTTCGTTGGTGATAAATTCATTTTTTCCTTCGGCCAATGTCACAAAGTTGGCTACGGTAACGGGTGCTTTTTCATAATCCAATTGTAGAATTATAGTTCCTTTATTGGTTTCAATTTGAGCAAATAATCCGTCAGGGAGATTGTTTTTTTCCTCTTTGCAAGAATAGAATGAGGTAGTTAAAAGTAATAGTAATAAGATTCTTTTTTTCATTGCTAAAATTTAATTTATTAAAGTGTCTTTGGGTTTAGTTTTTGAGTTAGTAGTATTTAGTTCTTGTTGTCCAGCAGCCGTTTCCTTGAGATAAATCTCTTTTTTAAACGCTGCTTCCGATATGAAATTATGTAGGGTCACAGTACAAAGTAACGGTTGATTGGTGCCTATTTTCTTGTCGTCACCGTGAAATCCATACGCAATATGTGATGGAAAAAGAAAAATTACCTTCTCTTTTTTATGCATCAATTTTATGCCTTCCCGCAATCCTGTCATTATATTTTGTTTGTCTACAGCATAGGTTTGCGGTCTTAATTCTACTTGTGAGTAAATGATTTTTCCTTTCAAGTCTTTAATTTCATAATCAAAAAAGGCAACATCTCCTTTTTTTGGAGTTAAAGTGTCCAATTTATTTTGTGTCACATAAGTGTACCAATATCCTTTTGACGAGGCAATGTATTTTATTTTTGGATTGCTTTTTATCAAGGCATCGATTTGCCCTTCTTCGCTAGCGATTAATTTCTTGTTTCGTTCTATAGATTTTTTCATAAAGCTTCCTGAGGCTTGAGAAACTGGTCTTCGGGCTTCTTGCTGTTGTTTGCAACTGGATACCAAAATGGTAACTAAGAATACAATAAGAATAAGTTTGATAAATTTCATTGTGCTTTATATTTTTAATTTGGTTACCAAATCTTCAAATTTATTAACAGTTTCTTCCATAGACAATTCCGACTTTCCTCCAGCTGCATTGCGATGGCCTCCGCCATTGAAATGATCTCGGGCAAATAAATTCACGTCAAAATCACCTTGCGAACGGAAGGAAATTTTGATGATTTTCTCTTCTGCATTTTCGATAAAAATGGCCGTAAAAACAATTCCTTTTATGCTCAATCCATAATTCACAATACCTTCTGTATCTCCTTTTATATGATTAAAGGAATTCAATTCTTCTTGAGTAAGCGTGATGTAAGCTGTTTTATGATCGGGCAAAACCTTCATATTCTGAAGTGCTCTTCCCAATAATTGGAGTCTTCCATAAGAACTATTGTCAAAAAGTAGCGTTGGAATTTCACTATTTTCAACACCTAAATCAATTAAATCAGCAATGATTCTATGGGTGTTTCCAGTTGTTTTCGGGAATCGAAACGAACCAGAATCGGTCAGAATTCCCGTGTAAATACAAGTTCCAATGGTTTTGTCAATGTCTGATTTTTTTCCAAGAAATGAAATCAAATTGTACACCATTTCGCAGGTGCTGCCAAAAGCAATATCTGAATAAGTGACTGTGGCATAATCATCGGGCGATTGATGGTGGTCAATCATTACAAAAGGAACCTTCAGTGTGTTGAGCACAGTTTCCATTTCGCCCACACGATGCAAAGCATTAAAGTCAAGCGTGAAAACAAGTTCCGCTTCTTCCAGTATTTTGGTGCAATTTTTTTTGTCTTTTTCGAATATTTTAACGGTTTCCGAACCGGGCATCCAAGCCAAAAAATCAGGAAATTCATTAGGAGAGACAACAACAGGATGATGATTATTTTTTAATAAAAAATGATACAATCCAAGTGTGGAGCCCATCGCATCACCATCGGGGTTTCGGTGCGGAATAATCGCAATTTTTTTTGGTGTTGCTAACAACTTCTGTATCGCTTGAATATCTTGCTCTTTCATATGTGTAAATTATATTTTTCAGCGGTCACATATGGTATGCTTCGCCAGTTCGCTATCGCTCGGGTCGCTTTTTTTCTTATTGGTGTTTGCTTCCGCAAACTTTTGGTTAGTGGCGATTTCATAGGTTGCGAATTTACATTTTTTTAGTGTAATCTTCATAACAATTCTAGTTTTAACAAACTTTTTACAATACTAAAAATCTTCCAGGTTTTGTCTTTTAATTCGCTGGTATAATTTATGTTTAGCACCCTTTACAATTTGCGAATGATAAATGCCCACAGAACCCGAAGAAAAATAGGCAACTACGCAAGCAATACCAATAAATAGGCCACTTTCAATACCAAAAAGTTCCATTCCCATAATCGTGCAGGCAATAGGTGTGTGGGTTGCTCCTGAAAAAACGGCTACGAATCCCATTCCAGCTAAAAGTGCTATAGGCAAAGGAACCATTAGTGACAAAGCACTTCCTAGGGTTGCACCAACAAAGAAGAGTGGTGTAACTTCGCCTCCTTTGAATCCTGCGCCAAGAGTA
>CALPPA020000199.1 GCA_943325355.2 Klebsiella pneumoniae
CACGAACAGTATTCTGGTAAAAAAATGCAATATTTCGACACCGAAACGAATGCAAATTATACTCCTTACGTAGTAGAAACTTCAGTAGGATTAGATAGAATGTTCTTGGCAGTATTCGCCACTTCGTTACAAGAAGAAACGCTTGAGGATGGTTCAACAAGAACTGTTTTGCAATTGCCATCGGTGCTTGCACCAACAAAAGCAGCCGTTTTGCCATTAATTAAAAGAGACGGTTTACCAGAAATTTCTAAAAAAATCATTGATGATTTGAAATGGGACTTTAATGTAACCTATGACGAAAAAGATGCTGTAGGAAGACGTTATAGAAGACAAGATGCATTGGGAACTCCTTTCTGTATCACCGTAGATCATCAAACCATTGAAGACCAAACCGTAACGATTCGTCACAGAGATTCAATGAAACAAGATCGTGTAAACATTACCGATTTAAAATCGATTATCGAGAATGAAGTTTCGATGAAAAATTGGTTGTTGAAAATATAATTACACCTTCATTTATTTAAAAAATGCTTCTCAATCGAGAAGCATTTTTTTTAAAATCTATAACCTAGTGTTATTCCGCCTCGACCAACAACCTCGGGACTATAATCACTAAATAGATTACGCCCTATACCTGCATTTATCTCAAAAACAAATCCTTTTCTATGAATCCATTTCGAGCCCAAGCCAAATCCTAATGCAAAATCTGTGAATTTTTCTCCTCCTACTTGATCATAATTACCAGTATTAAAGTTGTAAACTGAGTAATCACCGTAATTACCGGTATTAATCATACTGAAACCTTCAACAAAAAATCCTGCTGCTGGTTTCTTTCCAAAATAGGCACGGTAATATGGCGTTATACTGAAATTGGCATCATAATCCTCCTCATTCACAAAAAAAAGCGAAACACCCAATCCGGAATCGTCATTTAAAATTCGTTCATAAGTAACTTCAACTGCGCCTAAAACTAAAAACAGTGCATTCCCTTTAATCTCGTTTTTTGGAAAATCTACTGAAGTTTTTTCTTGGCTGTAGCCAAAAGTAAATGCGGATAAACATAATAACACCAATAATTTTTTCATAGTTTGTATTTTTTTCAAATTTATGTCAAATTATTCTGATATTAAATTAGTTTCAAATATTTTTTATAAACTCCTGAGAATATTCCTTTATTTGGTCACGCACTTTGCGGAATTCAGCAATTAATGCTGCGGCAGTTCCTGAAGATTTGGACGGATCTTCAAAACTGTGGTGAATTGTTTTGGTTTTAGTTGGAAAAAACGGGCAAGCCTCTTTGGCATTATCACAAACCGTAATTACATAATCAAAAGTAATAGCTGAATATTCATCAACGTGATTTGAAGTGTGTTTAGAGATGTCAATTCCATCCTCGGCCATTATTCCCAAGGCAAAAGGATTGAGACCGTGTATTTCTACACCAGCGCTATAAACTTCGACTTTGTCTTTCCCGAAATGTTGTAAATAGCCATGTGCCATTTGACTTCTGCACGAATTTCCAGTGCAGAGAACTAGAATTTTTTTCATTTTTTAGTAGTTGTGATTATTTATAATATTTTTTCTTAAGCCAAAACGACACTTTAACCAATAATATTAAAGCTGGAACTTCAACCAGTGGGCCGACAACCCCAGTAAAAGCCTGTCCAGAATTGAGCCCAAAAACCGAAATTGCAACAGCAATCGCCAATTCAAAGTTATTTCCCGCTGCAGTAAAAGCTACCGCTGCGTTTTTATCATAAGTTGCTACAACGGCTTTAGTCATAAAAAAACCGATTATAAACATAATAGCAAAATAGATTAGCATTGGAATAGCAATGATGATAATATCTTGTGGTATTTGCACTATAAGTTCTCCTTTTAGGCTGAACATTATGATTATTGTAGACAATAATGCAATTAATGTCATAGGAGAAATAGTGGGTATAAAAGTGTTTGTGTACCAATCTTCGCCTTTTAATTTGACCAAGATTAACCTACTGAAATATCCCAAAACAAAAGGGATTCCTAAGTATATAGCGACACTTTTTGCAATGGTAATAATAGATATGTCAACAATAGCGCCTTCGAAACCAAAATAAGGAGGTAAAATTGTAATGAAAATCCAAGCATAAAAACTATAGAAAAATACTTGGAATATGCTGTTCAATGCTACTAATCCAGCGCCATATTCCGAATTTCCTTCGGCCAAATCATTCCAAACCAAAACCATTGCGATGCAACGTGCCAATCCAATTAATATTAATCCAATCATATATTCTGGATAATCACGCAAGAAGGTAATTGCCAAGAGAAACATTAATAATGGCCCGATTATCCAGTTCAATACTAATGAAATGGATAGGATTTTCGTGTTTTTGAAAACAGTTGGAAGTAATTTATAGTTGACTTTAGCTAATGGCGGATACATCATAATAATAAGCCCAATGGCAATGGGAACATTTGTAGTTCCGGAGCTCATTGCATTTATGACATTGGAAACAGAAGGGATAAAATAACCTAATGCAACACCAACTAGCATTGCCAGAAATATCCATAACGTTAAGTAATTGTCCAAGAAGGATAATTTTTTCATTTAGAATTATTTTTTTAGATAAATTAATAACAACTTGATTCTGGAGAACAACAACTATTTTGAATTTCTGATAATTTTACTTTTTGTTTGGGTGTTCCGCAAGAATCCCCTCTGTCTATTGCTTTGCATTGTGTTTTATCCGCTTGTAATTTTACAATAATTTCATCTTCGTTGATTTCAAAATCTTGAGGATGCATTTGACGTGTGTCAAAAGTGTCATTCCCAAATTCGATTTTTACGGGGCTATTTGGGTTTAAAGGCAACGTTTTTTCGACCAATTCAATAATTGAAATTGCTTTTTCGACTTTCATAGAACGTAAGGAATCTTGAGTATTTGGCTCCCAAAGTTGAACAATAATTTCAGTCCAAGCATTCATTTTCCCTCCACAATCTACCGATGTGATATTGGCTTGTTTTATTTCGGTTATGTGAAAAGAAGGATGTACTCTGTTGTTTTCTGCAAATTCAAATTGCAAGTGATGCTCAGGAAATTGAGCTAGCTGTGTTTTAAAGGTTTTCCAGTTCATAATATTAAAGTATTTAGCAACATTCTGAAGGCTTGCAGCAAGAGTTTTGTACTAAGTTTATGAATTTATGAATTTTTTGAATAATTTTTTCATCTAGACAATAACATATATTATTTCCAGTAACAGTTCCTTTAATTATCCCAACTTTTTTCAGTTCAGATAAATGTTTAGAAACAGTAGATTGTGCCAATGGTAAAACGTCTACTATGTCCCCACAAATACAAGAGGATGAAGTCATAAGAAATTTTACAATTTCTAATCGCGCCGGATGTCCTAAAGCTTTTAGGATTTCGGCCATTTCGTTGGTTTCATCAGTGAAACCTATTGTTTTTGTTATTCCCATATCGCAATATTACGATATATTTTTATATTCACAAAAATTAGTAACTAATAATTTCAAAATGGAAGAAAGTTAATTTTTGGACGCATTTTATCGGATTTATCTACACTTCATTTTAATGTATTAACATTTGTTCATAAAATATTAACAACTTGTATGAAAAATAAGGTAAATGTTTATTTTTAGGGTGTTAAATTTGCTTTTTTAATAAGAAAAGAAAGATTTTATTTAATTAGTTTCCCAAAACTACCTTATTGCTTAATACTTTGAAGTATTTTACTTCGGACCTCTAATGTTATGCCTAACAAATTAGGACACGACATAGATGAATTACCCGTACATTATTATTGACGACGTTCAAGAAAGTGTTTTGAAAACCAAAGCAATTGCTGATAGTTTCTCGGAGCTTGTCTTTGTAGCTTCGGCTAATAACTATTCAGACGGTTTAAATTTAATTCTTGAACATTCTCCCAAATTAATTTTTCTCGAAATTGATCCCGCCGATATCACAAGTAATTTGTCATTTGCGCTTATCAATGAATTGTATCGCTATTTGAAAGTGATTCCTAAAATTATCATTACTACTAACTCGAAAGATATGGCCTTTCAAGCCATACAATATGAAGTAGCGGATTATATATTGAAACCATTGAATCGGATTGATATTATAAAATCGATTCTCAAAATAAAAAAATCAATTGAGGAAAATGAAGTCTCTATTGATCAAAATCAAATTATAAAACGACCTGACGAATTCAAACTAGAAGATCCAAAATCCAGTAATGATTTTAAAGTGTCTACAGGGGAAGTAATTTTGGTTCCAGATGACGGCACGGATGAATTATTAGCAGAACAGCCTCAATCCAATTCTCTAGATACACCAGAGGAAGTAATTTTGGTTCCCGATGCAAACACGGATGAACTATTAGCAGAACAGTCTCAATCCGATTCTCTAGATACACCAGAGGAAGTAATTTTGGTTTCCGATGACA